>NZ_JBFBCG010000043.1:0-70501 GCF_040683105.1 Streptomyces sp. NPDC051020
TCGAGGTCGCGGTGGGGGTTGAGCCGAGATACGGGAGATCCCCGCCATGGCGGGGATCTCCCGTATCTCGGCTCAACCCCCACCGCGACCTCGACAAGGACGTCGTCGACCGCTGACCGTCCGGCACACGACAAGGGCGCCCGCAGCCATCACGGGTGAGCAATAGTCCCCGAGTTCCGCGTTCATCCCCCAGCGTCTGGCACGACTGAGAGTGCCTGGACCTGGGCCTGTTACCTCGTTCGGGTGGCCGCAGACCGTTCTGACCCAACCTCGCCCGTAGTGCGCAACCCTCATCCCTGTCGGGATTCCTTCAGTCTGGGTGAAGTCGTGGAGGCGTGGGTTGGCTCTGGCCGTAGTACGCGATCTGCGCGAGTACCGGGCGCCGGTGAACGAGGAGGAGCTCGCCGAGTTCGAGACTGATGTGCTGGCCGGGTTCGTGCTCGCGCGGGCGTCGGCCGGTCTGGTCGACAGCACGATCCGCAACGACACCAACCACCTGGAGCTGATCCGGGACTGGTTCGGCCGTCCGTTGTGGGAGATGGAGCCGGCCGACGCCGACGTCTACTTCGGCAAAGTGCTCCGCGACGCCAAGCCCTCGACGCGGACCGGGCGGGCGGGCGCGCTGGCGGTGTTCTTCCAGTTCCTTGAGCTGCGGCACAAGGTTGAGCTGCACAACCTCACCGGCCATGTGGTCGAGTGCCCGCTGGATGAGATGAACCGGCCGCGGGCCTCGGTGGAACCGCAACTGCGGATCCCGCCCAGCGAGGCGGAGATCGAGACGCTATTCGCCGGATGGCGCGAGCAGCTGGTGACCTGCCGCAAGTTCGGCCCGGCCGCCCGCAACTACGCGGTCGCCCGGCTGGCGGCCGACGTGGGACTGCGGATCAACGAGGCACGGATGCTCGACCTGGACGACATCCGGTGGGAGCTGGGCCGGTTCGGCAAGGTCAACGTCCGGCACGGCAAGGGATCCCGGCGGCGTGGACCGAAGCCGCGGCTGGTGCCGCTGATCAACGGCGCCGACCGCAACCTGCGCTGGTTCGTCGAAGACGTGTGGGGCCACTTCGATGCCGACCACACCCGCCCGGGCGCCCCGCTGTTCCCCTCCGAGCGCAAGAACCGGGATGGCTCCTGCTCGCGGGCGACCGCCGACGTCTTCCGCCGGTCGCTGGCCGACGCCGCGGCCCAGCACCTGCCTACCTGGGCCGGGAAGCTCACCCCGCACGTGCTGCGGCATTTTTGTGCCTCCCAGCTCTATCTCGCTGGCATGACCTTGTTCGCCATCCAAGAACTACTCGGACATACCTGGACCGGAACCACGGCCCGGTACATCCACGTCCACGGCACCCATGTCGAAGACGCCTGGGTCGCCGGACAGCAGCGCGCCACCGACCGATGGAAAGGACTGGCCCAGTGAAGTGGAACCTTCGCCTGGCGGCCGCCAACCGCGGCATCTGGAAGGCCAGCGAACTCCAGCGGATGCTCGCCGAACGCGGTGTGGTGATCAGCGCGGGGAAGATGTCGGGGCTGTGGTCCGGCCAGCCGAACACCGTCAAGCTCGACGAGCTGGACGTCATCTGCGCCGTGCTCGGCTGCGGTGTCGAGGAACTGCTCCTGCCCGAGCCGGAACGGGTGCCGGAGCCGACGCCGGCGACGGACTCGCAGGCCGCCGCGGTGGGCCAGGCCCGTGCCATCGCCCCACGCGCCCGCACCGGCAGGTCCCTGCCGCCTCGATGAACTGCGTGCACTGCGGCAAGCCGCTGCCCGACGGATCACGGCGTGACCGGGCCTACTGCGACCACAACTGCCGTGCCCTGGCCTCGTATTACCGGCGCAAGGCGGGTATCCCGCCCCCGCCGCGCTGGCAGCACCCCGCGCTGGCCTCGGACAACCCTGCGCTGCGGTCGGCCGCGGCCCATGCCAAGCAGCTCGGCGAGGCCAACGGATGGTCACCGTCACTCATCCGGTGCGCGATGGACGGCCTGACAGCGGTGCTGGCCGACCGCCCGCCCGGCAAACCGGTGAAGCTCACCGAAGTCCGTACGCGAATACCGCGACACGCTTCCAGCCATCGGGTCGCCGAGGTCCTCACCGACCTCGAACTGCTCGAAGACGACAGTGTGTTGGCAATCCGCTCCTGGATCGAGGACCGCACCACCGAGCTGCCCGCCGGCTTCGCTAGTGACGTTCGCGCCTGGCTGCTGGTCCTGCTCGACGGCGACAGCCGTGCCAAGCCCCGGTCCCACACCTGCCTTTACGTCTACTTCGGCTGCGTCCGCCAGCTGCTGGAGGACTGGGCGACGACCCGTGGGCACTTGCGCGAGATCACCGTCGCCGATGTCACGGCCGCGCTGTCACCCCTACGCGGATGGCAGCAACGCAACGCCATCGCCGCACTACGCTCACTGTTTCGCTTCGCCAAGAAGCGCGGCCTGATCTTCGCCAACCCCACCACCCGCCTCAAGACCGAAGCCATCCCGCGCAGCCTGCTGCCGATGACCGACGCCGAGGTCCTCACCGTCCAGCGGATCGCCGTCACCCCAGCGCAACGGCTGATCGTCGCCCTGGCCGCCGTCCACGCCGCCCGCGCTACGGCCATCCGACGCCTCACTTTGGACGACCTCGACCTGCCCAACCGCCGGATCACCATCGCCGGACACACCCAACGGCTCGGCGAACTGCCTCACCAGACCCTGCTGGCCTGGCTCGCCCAGCGTCGCATCACCTGGCCGAAGACCCCCAACCGGCACGTATTGATCAACGCGAAGACCGCCCTGGAAACCGGGCCTGTCAGTGCGGAATACCTCAAGCGGCATCTGCTGCACCAGGGCGTCTACCTCGAACGCATCCGCGGCGACCGGGTGCTGCACGAGGCGCTGACCGTCGGTGCTGACCCGCTGCACCTCGCCCTGGTCTTCGACCTGTCCCACACCACCGCGAGCCGCTATGCGGCCATCGCCCAGAACCTGCTCGACGACCAGATCGAGCAGACCGCCGATGATGAAGATTCTTGATTTCGGCTCTGTCCGCAGTTTCGGGAGCCCCGTTCAGAAGGACCGGTATATCCCCTCGGGATCATCGTGAGCCCATGCCGCGTACTCCTCGAAGCCCAGGTTGCCGATGCTCAGGTTCGCGTGGACGTCGTGGACCCCTGCGGGGATAGTGCGGAAATCGCGGCCGAACTCGCTCAGCTGTTCGTAGTCCTCATCGCCCGCGCACTCCTCCCGCGTCAGCGTGGTGACCGCCAGCAGTGCGTGGCTTTCGGCCTGCATGGTTGTACGGTCGGCGAGAAAGACAACGGCCAGGTTGTCGTCGGCGCAGACCGCAGTCAGCACCTCGTCAACGGTCGCCCCTGCCCAGGTCGGATCGTCGATGAAGTGGACGTGCGCCTCGTACTGCCTGTCTCCCCAGGGCTGCATCAGCGCCGCCGCGACGTCCTGCCACGCCTGGCCGTCGTGGTAGTCGGTCCTGACGACCAAAACATCGAACTCATCACGGCCAGTGACGGCGGGCAACGCTCTCATGGATCCTTCTCCTCGGTGACGATCGGTGAGCCGTGCCCGACTGTCTCATGGGCCGTTTTCAAGAGTCCTCATCACCGACAGCGAATGAGCATCTTGCCGATTCAGCAGCGACGAACCCACCGCACTTTCGAGCTTGCCGACCGAAGGCACCGTGGATTCCCGGTGAAAGCACCACAGTCACGCTGAACCCACGGCCGACGTGCCGTTAACGAGCAGCGACCCAGGTGACAAGTAACCTGCCAGTAGCTTTCGGATCGAAGGCCGTCGAGCCGGTTCGCATGCCTGGCCGATAGTCAGGTCAGGCCGGGTGGATCGCCGTTGAGATAGCGGCGGGCGGCGGTGACGAACGCGCGCTCGGCCTCGTCGTACATCTCCCGAACCCGGTTCGGAGGCACCGCTTCGCCCTCTGACACCAGTACTCGCTCGTTTTCGGCATCCGGCGGCACGATTTGGCAGACGTAGATGAGCGATCGGCCGATCCTGGTCAGGGAGTCAAGGAAGCCGAGCAGTTCGTCAGGGCCTTCGAGCGTGACCAAGGCCGCCGCCTTGTGCAGAGCGTCGTACGCCTCCGCGACCGCGTCGATGGCCTGGGAACGCTCCTCCTCGGCCTCCGTGCGACGGGCGTCGCTCTCGTTGTCGCGATTCCTGACCAAGTGGCAGAACAAGGCGGCGTCACGGGCCCGGGCGTCGGCGTCTCGGAGGGTCCGCACGGCGGCGAGCAGTTCGAGGAAGGCGGCACGCTGAGCGGTCCGGCGATCCTGAGCGTGCTGGGCGCGGGCGGTCACCCCGGCTGCGGCGACAGGGCTGCGGGCCGCCCGGACTGCGGTGCGGGCCTGCCAGTAGACGGCCGGAAGGCCCACCGCTGTGATGGCGACGGTCGCGACAGCCGCGACGCCCTCGATAGTCACGACTGTGATCCCGTCTGATTCTCCAGGGCCGTCTCGGACTGTTCGTCCTCAGCAAGGATGCGGTAGACCGTGGCGACCGAGGGGCGCTGGCCCTTGTTCTTGCCCGAGGTGATGACGAGCCTCTGGGCGATCTGCGGTACGGGCACGCCGTTGGCGCGCAGGCTGCGGGCGTAGTCGGCCATGTCGTCGTCGACGACCTTGGGCCGCCCGCCGTGACGGCCGCGCTCGCGGGCGGACGCCTGGCCTTCCAGGGACTTCTCCCGGATGTACTCGCGCTCGGACTCGGCCATGCCGGCGAAGAATGCGAAGAGGGCGACGCCGTGCCCGGAGGGGTCGTAGACGCCCTGGAGGGGGCCGGTGAGGAGTTCGAGCTGGATGTCGTGGTGACGCAGATCTTCGGCGATGGCCAGCAGCTCGGCGGCGCCGCGGCCCAGGCGCTTCATCTCGTGCACGGTGAAGATCACCCGTTGATGCGGGACGGCCCTCTTGATGGTGCGGGCGAAGTCCATCGCCTTGACGAACTCCGGCCGCACCCTGATCCGGGTGCTGATCTTCTCCGAGAAGACCGGATCACAGCCTGCCTCCTCCAGGGCGTCGAGCTGGCTCTGGAGCTCCTGCTGGGCGGTACTGCAACGGGCATACCCCACCCTCGTGGGCTTTGTTGGGGGTCAGCCGAGATACGGCCGGAAGGGATAGCAGCGTGATCTGGGCGCTGTGGGCGGCTGCTCAGGTCTGCGGTTCGTCCTCTGCGAGGACGCGGTAGACGGAGGCGACGGATGGGTTCTGGCCCTTGTTCTTGCCGGTGGGGATGAAGAGCTTGGCGGCGATGTCAGGTACGGGGACGCCGCCGGCGCGCAGGGTGCGGGCGTAGTGGGCCATGTCGTCGTCGAAGACCTTGGGGCGTCCGCCGTGGCGGCCGCGGTCGCGGGCGGATGCCTGTCCTTCGAGGGATTTCTCGCGGATGTACTCGCGTTCGGACTCGGCCATGCCGGCGAAGAACGCGAAGAGGGCGGCGCCGTGCCCGGAGGGGTCGTAGATCCCTTGGAGGGGGCCGGTGAGGAGTTCGAGTTCGATGTCGTTGGTGCGCAGGTCGTCGGCGATGGCGAGGAGTTCGGCGGCGCCGCGTCCCAGCCGCTTCATCTCGTGCACGGTGAGGATCACCCGTTGGTGGGGGACGGCCTTCTTGATGGTGCGGGCGAAGTCCATCGCCTTGACGAACTCGGGCCGCACCTTGATGCGGGTGCTGATCTTCTCCGAGAAGACCGGGTCGCACCCGGCTTCCGCCAGGGCGTCGAGCTGGCTCTGGAGTTCTTGCTGGGCGGTGCTGCAACGGGCGTAACCCACTCTCGTGGGCTTCGCCGTGGCCTCGGGCACCGAGGCGTCGAGGGCGGGGCCCATTTCCCACGCGCGGCCGGGGCCGCGGTCGGCGGGGGTGCGGACTTCGAGTTTGGCGCGGAGCTGGGGGACGAGCATGAAGCGGGGGGTGTGGTACTTCGGGGCGACTTTGCCGCCGCGGGTGCGGCAGGTGCTTCCGGCGGGGACGGAGCAGGTGGGGCAGTCGAACTGTTCGACGGCGGCGGCCGGTTCGGCGGGCTGGCTCATGTCTCAGAAGCTACCTGAGGGAGCTTTGTGCGAAGGCTGTTCTGCGAGAGGTTCTGAGAACCGGGATCGGGGACGAACCGGACACTCTTCGGGGCGGCTTGATCGTTCGCAGAACTACTCATTTGTGAGAATACAGAGAAGTCGAACGTGCAACCGATCGGAGCGCCTTGCCTGGCGCCACGTCGCGGCGAAGATGTGTGCTCAGGCGGGCTGACGGAGCGCGCTGACCAGCGCGCGCGGGTCGTCGGCATGGAAGCGGATGGTGCGGGCCTCTTCCGTCGCGCCGAGCGGGCGGGTGAAGGGGAGTGGCCGGTTCAGTTCCAGGGTCACCGAGGTCTGGCTGCCCACGATCAGGTCGAGGACCCCGTCCTCGGAGAGGGTGATCAGGCCGCCCTCGGGATAGCGCCGGTCGACCCGGACCGAGGCGACCGCGTCCGGCGGTACGGCGAGGTCGAAGAGGGCTCCGTAGCGGATCCGCAGAGAACCGTCGGGGCGCACGACGTGCGGCCGGGTGACGCAGGCGGCGTGCAGAGCCAGCACAAGGACGACGCCGTACAGGTCGAGTATCAGGATCACCCGGTGGACTGCCGGCCAAGGGATGAGGAAGGCCAGGCCCACCGTCTCGATCACCATCACGAAGAGCAGCCCGTACATCATCGCGGTCTGGGGCCCGGTATACGCGGCAGCGAGGTCCCCGGGGCGCACCCCGTGGGTGCCGCGCCGGACCCACCGCCCCAGGGAGGCGAGGGCGCGCAGTTCGTGGAGGACCAGGCGGCGGACCGTCACCGGCACCGCCTCCCGAACGGCGGCTTTCCGCGCTGCCCGGCGGTCCGCGCCGCGGGCGCGTGCGGCGACGTACAGAGAGCGCAGCACCCAGGCTTCCAGCAGCAGTACTGCGAGCACCAGCGCCTCGGCGCCCGCCAGCGCCCACCCGGGCGGCCGGACCCCGGCCACGAGGCAGGCCGCCAGGGCCAGTTCCCCCGGCAGTACGGCGGCTACCGCGACCCGCGCCGCCCGTACGCCCCTTGGCCGGCCGCTCATCCCCGGCCCCTTTCCATGAAAGCCTCCATGAGCCGGCCCACGACTTCCGCCTGCGCGGGGGTGTACTCGGCGAGCAGCGCCTCCTTGAACCCGGTCACGACCACCCCGTCCTCGGGGATCGCGGCGAACAGCTCCTCGGGGACGGCTGCCATCAGGTCAGCTGCCAGGGGTGCGATCCTCGGATCGTCGGTCGGGGCTTCGGCGAGCCCGTCGAGGCGTTCATACAGTTCGCCAACCGCGGGATCGGCGACCAGCGTCCCGAGCAGCGCGAAAATCTCTTGGTTACCGGTGCTGGTGGCGTCCAGCAGCGTGAGGAACTCGCGGTCCTTGGCCGCGCTCGGCGAGTCTGTTCGGGGTGCCTGTGCCAGCAGTGCGGTGAGGGCGGGTGAGAAGGGCCCGGTCGCGCCGGGCGGCTCGGCGAGCAGGGCGCCGAGCCGGCAGCGGCGCTCCCTGATGTCGGCTTCCTGGCGGGCCAGGTCGGCGTCGAGTTCTTCCAATATCTCGGTCAGTTCGCGCCCGGCATCGTCGGCGAGGGCGTCGCGCACTTCATCGAGGCTGAGGCCGAGTTCGGTGAGCCGGCGCACCCTGGCGAGCAGGACGGCGTCGCGGACGCTGTAGGCCCGGTAGCCGTTGGGGCGCCGCTCCGGTTCCGGAAGCAGCCCGACATGGTGGTAGTGCCGGATCGCCCGGGTGGTGAGCCCCACGAGCGCGGCGATCTCTCCGATTCGCATGCCGCCAGTAGAAACCCTGCCGTTGCGTCAAGGTCAAGCGCTGAAAGTATCGTTGGGCGCAAAACGATTCAAGCGTGTCTACACACCGGAGTGGTACGTCTTCGCCAGCGCACGTATCTGGCCGGAGTCCGCTCCCGCTACTCCTCGTCGTCCTCGTCGAGTTCCACTGTGTCCGGGTCGCGAAGCGGGCGTAGGGCGCCGCCAGCCGGGGTGGAGGCGGTGAAGTTGTAACGGCCCAAGACGTTGAGGTTGCGGTGCTTGAGCGGGGACAGGCGGGCGATGTCCTCGTCCCGGATCTCGTGTCCCTCGGCACGGAGCCGGGCGACGGCGGCGTCGATGTACCGGGTGGTCCAGAGCACCACGGCGTTGAGGACCAGGCCCAGTGAGCCGAGCTGGTCCTCCATCCCGTCCCGGTACGCCTGGTGGATGGTGCCGCGCTTGCCGTGGCACACGTCGCGGGCCAGCTTGTGCCGGGACTCCTGCACGGTGAGCTGGCGGTTCATCTGGCGGCGGTAGGTATCGTCGACCGGGTCGACGACGCGGAGCAGGTGCTCGGTCTTGGCGATCCGGCCGTACTCGGCGAATGCCTGCCCCAACGGGGTCGGGTGGCCTTCGCGTCCGAACATCCGCAGCAGGTCGTAGGCGCGCACCTGGTTGGTGACCAGGGAACCGGCGACCCGGAGCATGTCCGGCCAGTGAGTGATCACCTTGTTCAGGTTGACCCGGTTGCGGGCCAGCGGCTCCAGCGGCCCGTACGTGCCGGTCTCTACGCCGGGAAGGGACGCGCGCCAGAACCGTTGGTCGTCTAGGTCCTTGAACCGGGGACTGAAGTTGTAGCCCAGGATGCGGAAGATGCCGAACACGATGTCGCTGTTTATGTGGACAGTTCAAGTTGATCTTCTTTCGGCGTGTTACTCGGATCGGTGCCGGGGCCGGCCGGAGTAGCCACCCGCATAGAGTGAGATCTTCGATGGAGTGGCAGGGGTGGCGACCGTGGAAATCACCGTCCAGTGGATACGGACGTCTTGGACGAAGCAGTCCCGGGGAGGAGAGGCTGCCGCCCGTAGGAACGCGGCCCCGGTCGGCTTCACTGTCCCGGCTTCGCCGCCCCCGTTTGCGCACGTGGTCCGCATGCATGAGCAAGACGGCTTCGAGCCCCGTGGCGGACAGGAAGACCTGCGCAAGGTCGATGTTCAGCTCCGTGAAGCCGACGGCCGGTTGAGGGTGCTTCCCCGAGTGCAGCCCTTGTTTGGCATACCCCCGCGGCCGCGACGGCCTCCGGCTGTCCGTCTGGCACCTGGACAGTGGGTCCGCTGGCAGCTCAACTACCGTTTCAGCAGCGCGGCAGGGATACGGGACTGGTCGTACTGGATGGACACCTTCAACATCGCCTACGGCCCGGTGGACGCCGATGTGTTCTTGTCGGATCCCACTGTGTATGTGGACGAGCGAGGACCGCTCCGGTAGCTCCACCACGGGTTGATCACGCACTGGAGCCGTTCCCCTCTGCTTCAGCGTTGAGGGGCTGACCGAGGTCGGATAGGAGTCTCTCGATGCGTTCGCTGGTGCAGCGGTGGCGTTCGACCTCGCGGTCCCAGCCGCGGTCGGCCGCGTCGCGGGCGAGCGTCAGCTCGACCTCGCGTCGTGCTCGCAGCCGTGGTGCGTACTCAGGTGTGGTGACGAACTTTGCGCAGGTCAGGTAGAGGTCGCACTCGCAGGGGCCTTCGGCGGGGAGCCGGAGGCAGCGGCCGAGTTCGAGTTCGGTCTTGAAGAAGTTCGTCTTCAGCCAGTCGACCGAGGTGTCGGGCAGCGCGCCGTTGCGTAGTTCGTCGGCGGCCGGGCCGGCGATGGTGGCGCCGGGGCCGAGCACGGACTGGTAGTCGCGCAGGACCGCCTGGTCGCTGACCTGCGCATAGACAAGGGCCATGTTCACGGAGGTGTGTCCGAGGACCTTCATGATGGTGTGGAGTTTCGCGCCGCGTTCGGCGAGCTGGGTGCCGACGGTGTGGCGGAAGCGGTGGGCCGAGACGGTGCCGCGGCCGGTGCTGCCGCGTCCGCCGGGGCGGACCAGGCCGACGGCCTTGCAGGCGGCCTGGATCGGGGTCTCGAACAGGTAGTACGTCGACAGCAGCTTGCCGTGGCTCATGAACAGGTAGCGGATCTCCTCGCCGGTGCGCTCGTCGGTGAACGGCCGCTCCGGTGCGTGTCTGCGCAGGTCGATGACCTTCTGCAGGGCCTCGGCGGCGTCCTCGTGCAGGGGGACGACGCGCTCTTTGTAGGTCTTGCGGCCGGACAGGCGGAGCCGCGGGGTTCCGTCGGGGTAGCGGTCCAGGCAGTCCAGCGGCAGGCGCTGGATCTCGGTGCGGCGGGCTCCGGACCAGCGGGCGACCAGCAGGGCGGCCCGCTGGAACGGGCAGGCGATCGCGTCGATGGCGGGCATCAGCCGGCCGAGTTCCTGCTCGGGGATGAACCGCGGCACCTTCTCGGTGTACTTCGGTGCGTCGCCAGCGCCGATGAGGGTGTGGCCTGGCACGTCGTCGTACTGCCAGAGCGCGGTGTCCCGGAAGAACTGCGACAGCCCGGAGATCCGCTGGATCCGCGACATGACACCCAGCGGTTTGCCCGTCGTCGGCGCCGGAGCCTCGGCGATGTGACCGATCCAGTCCAGACAGTGCTGGCGCGTGACGTTGGCGAACGTCGTGATGCTGGGATGGTGTTCGCCGAGCCACTGCCCGAAGACCCGCACCGCGAGTTCCAGCTTCTCCACCGTCGAGGGCGCGTCGGTCAGCCGGCGGGCCACGAGCCACTTCTCCGCGACGGCCTGCATCCGGGGCGGCAGCACCAGGGCCGGTTTCCACGACGGCATCAGCTTGCGCGGCTGCGTGGCAACCTGACCGCGATGGAAGAGCACCACCTTCAGCTGGTGCAGGTGCGTGATCCAGCATTTCGCCGGGCCCTCGTAGAACTGCTCTGCCGATGGGTAGAAGGCCCCGAACTCCGGGTTTTCCGGGAAGAGGCGGATGGCTTCGAGGACCTCGTCGATGTGCTCGCTGGTGATGTCGTCGACGTCGGTCAGGCCGTTGCGGAGCACGATCCTGGCCACCGACCAGTGCATCGCCTGCTTCGCCGCCGGTCCGCTGTAGCCGAGGGCGATCGCCTCCTCGACCAGGGCCGTGGTGCCCAGGTCGATCCCGGCGAGCGCGGCCTGGTCGTGAACACGCAGCTGGCCAACAGCGAACATCCACGGGTAGTCGAACGTCGCATATCCGCGCAGGCCGAGGTAGGTGAGGTAGGGCCGGGCCTTGTGCGAGGCGGGAAACGACGGGGAGTGGAAGGACTCGCCGGGCGGTCGGCCCACCCGGTCGGCCAGCGGCTCGGCGAACCACGCGGCCAGGTCCGGCCACCGTGCGAGAAAGGCCCGGTAGAAGCGCAGTTTGGCGTTGAGGTAGTGGTGGTTGAAGCCGTCCTGACCGCGGACGAACCGCACGTACTCGTGGTCGGGGCAGTGCCGGGGGCGCTGTCGGCGGACCGGGTCCGGGCTGGCGGCCATGGCCGCAGTGGAGATCGGGCCGCCCCTCATGAAGTGGCCTCCCGCGGCTTGCCCAGAGCGTCCAGGGCCTGGTGGTAGTCGGCGACGACTGCAGGGTCGGAGACCCGGGTGTAAAGACGCGTCGATTCCGGCGAGGCGTGACCGAGTCGCTTCTGCAGCGTCAGCTCTCGCATTCCGCCCTCCCACATGCGGGTCGCGTGAGTATGGCGCAGGGCATGCGGGGTCACCCAGGGCTCGCGGATGCCGGCGCGGGCGCAGGCCCGGGAGAACATCCGCACCAGCCCGTCGTAGCCCAGCGCCTCCAGCCGTCGGGCGCCGCGGCCGCCGATGAGGAACACCAGCCGGCTGTCAGCGTCCTGCGGACGCTCGTTCATCACATAGGCACTGACCGTGGCCAGGGTCTCCGCCTCGTGCAGGTCCACGACGCGCTCCTGGCGGGACTTCGACCGGGCGCCCTTGGGGTGGTCGTCACGATGGCGGACCACCACGCGCCGCCGCCCGTAGGCCAGATCGTCAAGGTGCAGGCCGAGGACCTCGCCGGGCCGCAGTCCGCCGTGAAGCATCAGCAGCACGATCGCCCGGTCGCGCAGCCCTCGCAGCTGCGAGAGCAGCAGCTGGACCTGCTCGTCATCCAGGGGACGGGGCACCCGCTGAACGGTCTTGACGCGTACGGCCCGACGGACGGGGCGTTGCCGACTGGCCCGGCCCATGAACGGGCGGTGCCGCTCGGAGACGCGCTGCAACGCGGGGTCCGGGCGCTTCTCGATCGGGTTGGCCCGCTCCAGCAGCCCGGCCAGGATCGCGTACTCGTAGAACGAGGACACCGCGGCCAGGATCCGGTTCACCGTGCTCGCCGCGAGCTTGGTCGCCGGCCCGTCGGCATCCATCGTCACCACCGACAGCGTCATCCGGCGACGCGGACGACGGGACGGCACCGACCGCAGGTACTCCAGTAGCGCGATCGCGTCCGGCGGACTGAACCGCTCCCAGCTCAGACCCCGGCTCTCGAAGAACCGCCACAGATGCCGGAGGTCGTAGGCGTACGAGACGAGCGTGTTCGGCGAACAGTCCCGAGCGCCGAGGAACCGCAGGAACCCCGCAACGACCTCGACCGGCATCCCATCCTCGTCGAGCAGCTCGACAACGGTCGAGCCGTCCTCCACACGACGCTGCTGAACCCGCACGGACACCCCCACGGCCATCGCACCCGACGGCCCCAATGGCCGCCCCCAACTCCCAACGGAGAGTGAGGTGTCCAGGTAACTAAATACGAGGCGTTGTCGGTGGCGACCATCTCCGGCTTCACCCCGCCGTCGAGGTTCAGCAGGGCGTCCAGGATGTGCAGGGAGTCGCGCGGCGTGCCCGGCACCACCATCTGCCCGATGCCCGCGACCTGGTCGTTGACGGCGTTGAGCCAGGTGATGCCGCGCTTGAATCCGAAGTACTTCGGCGACGGGGCGGCGTTGATGGTGCGGACGGGAACGACGAACCGCAATCCGTCGACTGAGGCCAGCAGCCCGTCTCCCCAGTACCGCACGATCGGCACCTGGCCCTGCGCCTCGATCAGTGCAGCGTTCGCCGCGGCGATGGTGTCGGCCCGCAGGTAGAACTGGTCGACGTGCACCAGCCGGGAACGGTGAAGCGCCTCATGCGCGGGGTTGATGACCGGGGTCATACCAATGTTGCACGCCTCCGAGACCAGGAGGGCCACCAGTGAGGTGGTCAGGTCCTTCATGCGGGTCGTGCCGTCGCCCAGGTGCACGAACGCGTCCAGGAACCCGGTCCAGCCGTGCACCTCGAACAACAGCTCCGGCAGGTCGATCTTCGGGAGCATCTTCTCCACCCGCCCCCGCAGCCACGTCAGGGACTTCGGCTCGCCCAGCGCGCCGAGCTTCGACACGTTCAGCTTCGCCCGGCCGCCCGGCGGGACCTCGATGGTGACCTTCGTGTCTTGCCCAGCCGACTCCAGCCGCTCCGCCATCTGCTTCCACGCCGCATCCAGCGCCGTCACCAGCACGGCCAGGTGCTCCTCGACCGGCATATCCAGGCTCAGACCCGCCAGAACGTCCTCCCGAACGGCCTCCCACTCCGTGCCATCCAGCAGCCGGGCGCGCGGGTCGGACCAGCGGTGCGAGGGAGAGGCGAACACGTCCCGGCGCTGAAGCGCGCGGTGCAACTGCTCCAGCACGCACACCACGTATGCGTCCCGGTCCACAGCCCCCGGCGGCAGCTCGGCGTTGGCATACACCGCCTTGCGCCACGCGGCCGGCACCAGCTTGTCATCGACCTCGCGCGGCAGCAGCGGCTTGTCCCTCACCCGCCGCCGAGCCAGAGCGGGCAGCCGCTTCACCCCGGCCAGCACCCGCTTCCCGCCGGTCGCCGCGTCCAGCGCCTTCGACTCGCCCAGCAGCGACAGGAACGGCCGCACCGTGTTGTACCGGGTGGCCAGCGCCGCCCGCATCGCGACGGCCGCCGAGTCCTCGTCCTCCGGCACCAGCGAGACCACCAGCACGGCCGCACTCATCACCGCGGCCCGGGGCGCGACCTCCTCCACCGCCCGCCACAGTGCCGCAGCGTCCAGATCCGTGCCGTGCGCCTCGACCAGCTCCAGCTCCTCGAACAGCACCTTCGCCGCCCGCGCCAGGGTCCGCGACGCCTTCTCCAGCTGCGGAAGCGTCGAGAGCCGCTCCTTGTCCGTCGCCCGCTTCGCCGTGCTGATCAGCCTCGTCGCCATCAGCACCGAGAACAGGTCAAGGGCCTCATCGATCGCTTTGGCCTCAAGGTGGCGCATCACCGCGGTGAGCATCGCCGTGCGCTTGGGCTCCGCGGCCCGCTCCAGGCTCGCTGCCTTGGACCCCAGGCCGTAACGGGCCAGCGCCGCGAGCCGGTTCGGCGGGATCTGCGACAGCTTCAACCGCCCCAGCTGGAACGCACCGATCTCATCGACGCGCTCCAGCGACCGCGCGAACGCCGTGCCCGTCGTACGCGTCGGCGGCCGGCGCAGCCGCTCCAACTCCGAGTACCGGCCGCCCTCCGGCGTCACCAGCGTGGCCACCAGGTCCGCCGGCAGCGCAGGGTCCGCGCGGTGAGCCGCCCTGGCCACGGTGGCGTGCAGCCGCTTCTCCGCGATCGTGCGAACCTCCGACACCTGCCGGGCCAGCACCGAGACACCCGGCAGCAGCACCCGGTTCCGCCGCAGCCAGCCCACCGCCTGGTTGAACAGCGCGACCGGCCCCTCCGCATGGGTCCACGCCCGGCCGTGCAGGAACGTCCGGAACTTCCGCCCCCACTCCGCATCTTCGTACGGGTGGTAGCCGTAGGCATCCCGGATCTCCCACGCGTGCTCGTACGCCGTCTTCAGCCGCTCGGTGTACCGCTTCACGCACGAGGGGTCCTGAATCCCGAGCTGTACGGCCAAGTGCTCGACCACGGGCCACGGCACCACGAGAGGGTCCTCCAGAAACAGCCCCACGTAGCGGACCGTGCACATCTGGAGGGCGAAGCCCAGCTGATGATGCTTCGTACGCCGCAGCGCGATCAGATCCCGGTCGACATCGTCCAGGAAGAAGAACCGCTCCAACTCGGGTCTCGTCGGCTCCTCGGCGAACTTCCCGTACGCCTCGGCCTGATCATCAGTTAAGAACTCCACCGGCATGACGCGGACCGTAGCCAGGCCCCACCCGTGATCGACGATCTTTCGGCGAACCTCAGTTCTGGGGATGATCGCTGTGCTAGCCGATCGTGATCGTTCTCAGCGCCAACGGCTGTACCGATGTTCCCCAAGGCCGGTTCACCACTCTCAACGAGCTGCGCGCCGGCCAAGACGACATGCGCGGCGCCGTCTCCGAGACCCACCGTGACCAAGCCCGCGCCGCGATTGTCTTCACCGCGGCCGGCATCGACGCCTGCCTGCGTACCCTGCTGCGGGACTCTCTGCCCATCCTGCTGTCGACCACCGGTGAAGCACACGGCGCGTTCGTCAGCCACTTCATGTCCAACCGTCTCACTGGGGACCTGACCTCGACTCTGCTGCCCAATTCCGTCAGGCGATGAGTCGGTAGTGGAGTCGTTCGAGGTTGCTGTTGCGGGTCCGGCCGGGCGGGGTGGTCCAGTGCGCGTCGAGCCTGATGACGTTCATCGCGGTGGCGGAGAAGGCGTGTTGGAGGCGGACCTTGGGCAGGCCGCGGTAGCGGGCCCGGCGGATGCCGGTGATGTCGAGGGCCTGGTTGATGGTGCCCTCGATCCCGGAGCGGAGTGCGTACTTGCTCTTCCAGGTGTCGGTCTTCTGCTCGGCTCGGGCCCGGACGAGGGCTTCGTGGGGTTCCTCGGGCCGCAGGGTGAGCATGCGGCGGCCGAGTTTCGAGTTGGTGCACTGCTTCTGGAAGGGACAGGAGCGGCAGGTCAGGACGCTGAAGGTGATGACGATGGCGTCCTTGCCGTGTTGCTTGACGGGGTTCCAGTGCGAACTGGTGCGGCCGGCGGGACAGCGGACCTGGCGGGTCTTCCAGTCGATGGTGAAGGCGTTCTTGTCGAAGCCGGCGGAGGCCTTGGCCTGCGGGGAGTGGTCGAGGAGGACGGGGGTGACCATGCGGATGCCCTGGTGGTGGGCGGTGGTGATCAGATCGGCCGACGGGTAGCCGGAGTCGAGGTAGTGCTCGGCCGGCTTGACCTTGTGTTCGGTCAGGTTCTGCTGGATCGGGGCGGTGGCCTTCGCGTCGGGCACGGTCGCGACGGTCGTGAAGACATCGGTGATCAGCCGGGGCGCCAACCCTGCTTCGGCTTCGGCGGGAGCGTTGTCGCAGGTCTCGGTGAGGTGGACCTTGTATCCGAGCCAGAACAGGTCCTCGCCCTTCGCCGACCAGCGGGCGTCGGGGTCGTAGGGGGAAGCCAGGCGGATACTGCCGGGCGGGACGCCCTCGTCATCGGCGTCCCGCTTCTTGACCACCTCCCGCCCCCGGGAATCGGTGCGCACGGCGTAGGTCTGCACGAGGATCTGCCGGAGCAAGGCCACGGCCTCGATCTCACGGGTCCACACGGGGGCGTCGTCCGCCCAGGCGGCCCGGCACAGGGTCAGCGCGTCCTGGCCGTACACCTGCGCGAGCCTCTCCCGCCTGGCCTTCGAGCGCGGCATCGTCCAGCCGTCGACGCGCGGCCCGTACCGCTCGGCGAACTCGGCGACATCGACCACGCCGGCCAGCCAGGACGGCGCCGCGAGGGCCAGGGCCTCCAGCGCGGCCCGCACGCTCTCCCCGGCCAACTCGGTCCGGTTCAGGTCACGGACCGCGCTGATCACATGGGTGGAATCGGTACGCTGCTTCCCACCCGCCTTCACCAGCCCTTCGATGCGACAGTGCTCCAGCAGCCGGTCGAACACCACCCGCTCCATACCGTGATCGGCAAGCCGGGTGCGGAACTTGGACAGCACGCTGGCATCGAAGCCGCTATCAGCGAGTTCCAGTCCCAGCGCGTACTTCCAGTCGATCGCCCGAACCGCCATCACCGCGGCCTGCCGATCGGTCAGGTCCTCGCAGTACTGCAACACCATGACCAGCGACAACACCCCCGGCGACAAGCCCGGCGCCCCCCGCGCCCCGAACGCCTCGGCGAATGGCTCGTCGGCGAAGACCTCCGCCAGCCGGTCCCGCAACCGTATCGCCAGGCTCCCCCTCGGGAACGCAGCCCGCGCCACCGCCGCTGTCTGCTCCGGAATCTCCGGCAGCCCCACCGGCCGCATCGACACCCGCACCACCTCCACGGCCGCACGACAGGACACCGGCCGTACCGCAGATCATCACCGCCCCGCCCTCACCCCCGCAGCGAATTGGGCAGCAGAGCCGACGTAGATGTCAAGGACCCTGGACCATGATCGGTCCGGGGTCTTTGGGCTTGCGCCCCCGGCAGGATTCGAACCTGCGACACCCGCTTTAGGAGTGGGATTGAATCCTTGATCGGGGGTGCTCGTTACTGCTGGGTGGTGCTGTCCTTGCAGGTCAAGCGCTATCCAGCATGATCTTTGGTGCTGGCCGTGACAGTTGGTGTTCGACCATCCGCTCGCTCATCGCTCACGCGCGGATGTTGCACGACTGGCGTTGCGCGGGCTCTTGCCGCGGCGCTCACGCGTCGCCGACTACTCCAGGATATCCAGTGGCGGCAGTCGCGGTCGGCCCTTCGGAGTCGGCGAGGAGCTGGGCCTCCCTCGTGCGGAACCCGCACCCAGAGCGTCGGGGTGCGGGCCTTCGCGTCATGTGCCGAGTACGGATACGAAGTGTGTTGTCGCCTTCCTGCGTCGTTCCGTTACGCCGAACGCCGTCCCGGTGCCTTGGCTCGTGATGGTGAGGAGCCGTCCGTCCGCCCGTAGCTCCGCAGAACTCTTGCTTCGGTCGGCCGCCCACAGAACGGCAGTCGGGACATCGAGGAGCTTGTTGTACGTGAACGCCAGAACCCGGCGTTCGGTGAGGACGACGAAGCAGCCACGGACCGTGCGCCATACCACCGGGGTGTGAGGACGGCGGACCGGGAACACCACGATCGGGGACTCGCTCTCGTCAAGGAGCGTCTGTACCCGGCTGCGCTCCTTCCACGATTGCCCGCTGAAGTACACGGTCCACCACGCCGCAATGACGAGCGCGTAGATGAGGAGACCCTCGGTGGTGGCGCTGAGGACATACACGAACAACACCGCGAGCAGTGGCAATCCCAGCCATAGTGCGACGAAAAGGATCAGCCGTTTCCGTAGCGCGCGGCTCGCCACTCGCTGTATCCGCGACTCGATGTCGTACATTCCGTCACCCCTGTGGTTCGGCTGGAGGGCCCGGCGCCCCCCGCGCCCCGAACGCCCCGGCGAACGGCTCGTCGGCGAAGACCTCCGCCAGCCGGTCCCGCAACCGTATCGCCAGGCTCCCCCTCGGGAACGCAGCCCGCGCCACCGCCGCTGTCTGCTCCGGAATCTCCGGCAGCCCCACCGGCCGCATCGACACCCGCACCACCTCCACGGCCGCACGACAGGACACCGGCCGTACCGCAGATCATCACCGCCCCGCCCTCACCCCCGCAGCGAATTGGGCAGCAGAGTCGACCTCTGCCACAAAGACGGCGGTCGTGAACATCGACCCGCGAGCCGCTCTGATCGACCTCTACGTCGAGGATCTGACCGGCAGGAGTATCCAGGGCGGCCCCGACCTCATCCGCTGCCGCAACGCCCTTGGCCTCAAACTGGATCCCGCCCTCGACGACAAAATACTCAAGGGGCACCAGCCGTTCTTCAACGCCCGGCACGAGGTCGTCCACGAGCTGGACCTGATCGACCCGGCCGGTCGCGGTAGCCGCGGACGCCGCCACCGCGACCTCGCGGCCGTCGGCGCCCAGTGCGACGGCGCGCTACAGCTGCTGCACGCCTTCATCGCGCCTACCGCCCGTACAGTGCGTCAGACACGGCGGACGATGGGGCTACACGTCACATGACGGAGAGTGCAGACGCACACTCTGGCGCCGATGTTCCTCGCCCCCGAGTTCCGCGCTCTCCCTCAGCTCTATCTAGCTAGCTGGCTAGCTGGCTAGCCCTTCGGAGGGAGCTGCCAACTATCCCCTGACCTTGGGAGATACGGTGAATCTAGATAGATAAAGTGCGGTGACTCAGAGGGACGCTCTCTGTGTGGTGGGACGCTCCCGGCGGCGCGTCCTGGAGCGGGAGGGCAGAGCGGACAAGCGCGTTCGCGCTTGGCACCCCCGGGTGCGGCCCCCTTGCGGGCCGCGCGTTCACCGACGACGGCCGAACCGGCCGCGGCCGGCCTCCCGGCCGTCGCCGGGCGCGGCCCGCGGCCTTCCGCACGTCACCCGCCCCGCCGCGCCCGTGCGACTCCCTGAGCGCTGCGGCCCGCCTACGAAGGTCCAGGGTCCGGCCGGTAATGCTGCTGGATTGAACGCTAAGGACTTGATCATGGTCTCGGTTCAGTCACTGGCGGGACGGCTGTGATATCCGCTGCCTAGCGTGACGATCTGTGACAGTTGAGTACCTCTCAGAGGATCAGATAGCCCGGTATGGACGCTTTGCCGGGGAGCCGTCAGTTCAGGAGCTGGAGGAGTTTTTCCGGCTGGACGCGGTGGCGCTGGAGAAGGCGGCGTCCAAGCGGCGTGCGCATAATCGTGCGGGCTGGGCGGTGCAGTGGGGCACCGTACGGATGCTGGGCACTTTCCTGAAGGTCCCGGCTGAGGTGCCGCCGGGTGTGGCCATATTCGTGGCGGAGCAGTTGGAGATCGATGGTCCGTCGTGTCTGAAGTCGTATCCGGAGCGGTTGCCGACTCAGCACGAGCACGCCCGGGAGATCCGGGAGCTTCTGAAGGTCCGGGACTTCGAGGACGGCGACCTGGCCTTGCGGGAGCACATCGCGGGTCGGGTGTGGGTCTCGGGTGAGGGGCCGAGGGCGTTGTTCGACCGGGCGGTGACGTGGCTGCTGCGCAACCGGGTGCTGTTGCCGGGGCTCACGCAGCTGGCCCGTCTGGTCGGCGAGGTGCGTACCGGTGAGCAGGCGCTGATCTACTCGGTGGTGGACGCGCCCGTCGAGCCGGAGTTCCGCCGCGAGCTGCTGGAACTGCTGACCGTGCCGGACGGCGCGCAGACCTCTGTGCTGGAGCGGTGGCGGAAGGGGCCGCGGGATGTGTCGGGGCGGGGGCAGAAGGCCGCGCTGGAACGGGCCCGGGATATCGGCGGGTTTCAGGCGGGTGAGCTGGATCTGTGGCGGGTGCCGCCGGTGAAGCTGGCGGAGCTGGCCCGGTACGGGATGGGCGCGCACGCGCCGACGTTGCGGCGGCTGGCCGAGCCTCGGCGTACGGCGACAATGCTGGCGACGGTGCGGCATCTGGAGGGCTCCTCGATCGACGACGCGCTGACGCTGTTCGACGTGCTGATGGCCACGAAGCTGCTGGCCCGTGCGGAGCGCGAGGACGGCAAGGCGCAGTTGCAGGGTCTGCCGAAGCTGAAGAAGGCGGCGGCGAAGCTGCGTGGCGCCGTCTCCGTGCTCCTGGATGTCCCGATCGAGGTCGAAACGGAGGGGGACGACGAGCCGGAGCTGTTGAGTTTTGCGCAGGCGTGGGAGCGGATCGAGCAGCTCGTTACCCGCGAGGAGCTGGCCAAGGCGATCGTGGAGCTTGCCGAACTCCTGCCGGAGGGCGGTGATAAGGATGCGGATGCCTCGTGGCGCAAGCAGCTGCTGGACCGGTACGCGACGGTGCGGCCGTTCACGTCGCTGCTGGCGGAGGTGGTGCCGTGGGGTGCGACGAAGGCCGGCGCGCCGATCGTGGAGGCGCTGAAGGAGTTGCCGAAGGTGCAGGCGCGGCGCAAGCCGGGTCCGGAGCACATCGACACCTCGCTGCTGGACGGGACGTGGCGGCGGCTGGTGCTGGGCAACCCGCTGCTGGCGGTGAACGGACTGATCGACAAGCACGCGTGGACGTTCTGTGTACTGGAGGCGCTGCACACCGCGCTCAAGCGCCGTGATGTGTTCGCCAGGGGTGCGGACAACTGGGGTGACCCGCGGGCGCGGTTGCTGTCCGGGCCGGACTGGCAGGTCAACCGGCCCCGGGTGCTGAACGCGCTGGAGCTGTCGGGAGATGCGGATGAGCACCTGGGTGAGCTGGAAGTGCTGCTGGACGAGATGTACGCGCACGTCGCGGAGGGGCTGCCGGGTAACGCGGCGGTGGACGTCGTGGACGGGAAGATCCGCCTGGACAGGCTGGAGGCAGACCCCGAGCCCGCCGGATACAAGATGGTGCGGGATGCGGTGGCCGGGATGCTGCCGAAGGTGGACTACCCGGAGCTGCTCCTGGAGGTCCACGCCCGTACCGGCATGTTCGACCCGTTCGAGCACATCGGCGGGAAGGTCGCCCGCCCGGCCGATCTCGACCTCACGCTGACCGCGCTGCTGGTGTCGAAATCAACGAATATCGGGCTGGAGCCGGTCGTCAAGCCCGGCGAGAAGGCGCTGACCCGCTCGCGGCTTACGGCTGCGGGCTGGGGTTACTTCCACCTGCCCGGCATGAGCGCGGCCTCCGGGCTGCTGGTCGGCCGACAAGGCGACATCCCCCTCGCTTCTGACTGGGGTGGCGGGCACGTCGCCTCCGCCGACGGGATGCGCTTCACCGTGCCGCTGCGGTCCCTCCACACCCGCCCCAACCGGAAGTACTTCTCGACCGGGCGCGGGGCGACCTGGCTCAACGTGGTCTCGGACCGGGTGATGGGGCTGGGCGGCATCGTGATGCCGGGCACGCTGCGCGACTCGCTGGGCATCCTGGACGCGATGTTCAACCTTGACGGCCCGGTCCGCCCGGAGATCGTCATCACTGATACCGGTTCGTACAGCGACCTTGTCTTTGGTCTGTTCGCGATCTGCGGCTACCAGTTCTCCCCACGGATCGCGGACATCTCCGACGCCCGGCTGTGGCGTTTCGACCTTGCCAGGGACTACGGGCCGCTCCAGCCCGTCTCCCGTCAGCGCGTGCAGGTGGAGCGGATCCGGCAGAACTGGGAGGACATGCTCCGCGTGGCCGGCTCTCTTCAGACAGGAAGGGTGCGGGCGTACGACCTGCTGCGGATGATGACCAGCGGCGACCGGATGACCGGCCTGGGCGACGCGTTTGCGCACTACGGCCGCATCTTCAAGACTCTCCACCTGCTTCAGTTCATCGACTCCGAGGCGTACCGCAGGATGATCGGCGTGCAGCTGAACATCGGCGAGGGCCGCCACGCGCTGGCTCGCCGGATCTTCTTCGGACGGCTCGGCGAGCTCCGGCACGGGTACCGGGAGGGGATGGAGGATCAGCTCGGCGCACTGGGTATGGCGCTCAACGCAGTGGTTTGGTGGAATACGCTCTACATGGACGCTGCCGTGAGCGAGTTGGAGACCGGCGGTGTCATGGTCTCCAAGGAGATCCGTTCTCGGCTCTCGCCGCTGGTCCATGAGCACATAAATTTCCATGGCCGGTATCCGATCGTCCGCAGCCACGGCGACGGCTCGCTGCGCGCGCTGCGCGACCCGAACGCCACGGAGGAGTAGGGGCTCGGTAGCCCCGATACCCCAGCGTCGGAGCAACCGGCAGGAACAGGGAAGAAGCCATGGTTCAGCTCAGCTGGTGGCCGAGGAGGGCGAGGCCCGGGGCGGCGGCGAGGTGCTGGTAGGCGTGCAGTCCGGGTGCGCCGGGGCGCGGGATTGCGCGGTCACGGTCCTGGAACGTGACCGCACCGATCGCCGTGCCCTGGGCGCGCAGCGCCAGCAGACCGGAGAGCACCCTGGGGAACAGCTCGACGGGGGCGGCCGCCAGCGCCGCGTCCCACCAACGGGCGCACGCGTCGTCGGGATCGGCGACGTCTAGGAGCGCTAGGACATCGACGCGGCGGCGTCGAAGGGCGTCGGGCGGAAGCTCACCCGGCGACACGCGGCGGCCGGTCGCGCAGGTGGCGACCCCCGCGAGGGTGGAACGTACGGCGGTCGCACCGTCCAGTGGATCCACTTCGTGGGCGATGCCCTGGAGCTACTTCTCCAGGAAGTACCGAGGCGGACCGGGATCACCGGCGGGTACTGCGGGAAGGCTCTGTCCCGGGACCAGAGCTGTCAATTCGCCTGTCCGAGGATCGGCGCTGTACCCCTGCTGCCCCTCGGCGAACGGCACCACTTGACCGTCCGGTCCCACGAAGCCCAGGAGCACGGAACGACCCGTCCGGGGATCGGTCTCGTACGCAAGGCCCCAGCCGGCCGCTGCCGCCGCCACCGCGGCCGCGTCGGTGTCCTTCAGGCTCGCAGCACCCGCGGGGGCGGCACCTGCCGCCACGCAGAGAAGGGCAGTTGATAACGCGATGTGCAGAAGTTTCATGGGGCTCCGCTCTTGTGCCAGCTCTGATGAAAGATCTCATCGTAGTGGTTAAAACTCGTTGCCGGCGAAACGGCTGGAAGCCGCTGACCCACTCAATGATGGCGTGAAGTAACCGACAGGTCACCTACCGCGACGTGCGCGGGGTGGGTATGTTCGATCTCCATAAGGGCCGCGATCTTCGCGGCCTCACACATGTCTGGAGTGTCGAATGAAGTTACGCGTGAAGGCAGTTGTCCTCGCAGCCCTGGCCGTCGGCAGCATGCTCGCGGGAACCGCACAGGCGTCCGCCGCGGACTCGCAGGCCGACGTACAGCCGCTGAGATGGGTCGGGAAGGCCGTTCCGAGCGCCGATGCGCCGACCGGCCAGGTAGCTCACTACCTGGCCGACCCCGAGGCGGGGACCATCACTTTCCTCGGCTTCGTAGCCCCCGAGCCGGAGATCAGCACCTCGATCGTTGAGCACAACCCCGCCCAGACCGGCGACTGCATCCTCGCACCGACCGGCACCCCTTACGCCTCCTACGGGTTCCACGGCGCGGGTACCATAAATGGCACCTGGTCGAACCGCAAGCGGATCACCGGAGGCACCGAACGCTGCGCCGGCACGTATCACGCCCAGAGCGGAGGCAGCAGCTTCAACACGCCCACCCTCGCCTCAGGCGCCTTCATCGACTTCACCGCCGCCACCGTGTTCAACCAGATACGCATCTGACCTGCGTAGTAGTTGTACAGCTGCCCCTGCCGGGTGACCGGCGAGCAGCGTAAGGACACCGTGCCGAATACCTCCGCAACGGAGTCATGGGCGAGTCTGGGGTTGCCACTCAGGCTCGCCCTGGGCGACATCGACGCAGCCGTGGTGACCGCCCGCGACGCCGTCACACGCATGGGAGGCGTCACCTCCGCACAAAACTCGCCCGTCGCCGCGGCGTGCACGCCATCGCCGACTTCCTGAACGACACCGGGACTGAGTAGCGGAGAACCGCATCGCGACACCACCACCGGAGAGTGTCGGCAAACGACCGTCTGCCGACACTACGGCCGGTGATCACGAACCCGCAGGTGGGCGCTGTCGGCAACTCGCGTCGGAAATCAACGTCGGTGAACGGTCGTTGGGGTAGTTTCCGACAATGCTTCTCGGATACTGCCGCACATCGACGGCCGACCAGAACCCCGATCATCAGATCGACGCACTTCTCCGCAATGGCGTCGACCGCGACAACATCCACGTCGATGTCGCCAGCGGCGCGAAAGCCTCCCGCCCCAAACTCGATCTCGTCATGCAGCTGATGCGCGAAGGCGACACGCTGAAGGTCACCCGGCTCGACCGGCTCTCCCGCTCCGTCCTGCACCTGGTCACCCTCGGCGTCGAGCTGCGCGAGCGCGGGATCGGCCTGCACGTCATCGAGCAGGGCATCGACACCGCCACCATGGAGGGCCGCGCGATGTTCGGCATGCTGTCCGTACTGGCCGAGCTGCAGAGGGAGCTGATCGTGGCGAACACCAACGACGGGCTCGCCTCCGCGCGGGCCCGCGGCCGTGTCGGCGGGCGCCGACCGAAGCTCACGGCCGACCAGGCCGAGCTCGCCCAGCAGCTCTACGACGCCCGGGAGAAGACCGTCCAACAGATCGCCGACATGTTCAACGTGCCCCGTTCCACGGTGTACGGACACCTCGACAAGACCAAGACCGTCCCCCGCCAGCCGAAGAAGGCCGTCGCCGCGAAGCCCTGAAGCTCCCCCGAGGCCACTTCTCAGGATCGACGCGAGACCATGATCAAGTCCTTAGCCTCGCCGTTTCGGTTGGGCTGAGGCGGCGTCGCTGATCGCCAACTGTTGGGTGGCCGACGTGATTTCGGTGCTTGGGAAGGGCGGAGTCCCGACGCGATGGTCGGGTTCTCCGGGTTCCTTCGGGTCGTGGGCGGACGGGGGTTTGCCGGTCAGCTGGCGGGTCGGGGCAGTGCGGCGAGGCGGTAGAAGGCCGTGGCCAGTTCGTGTCTCCAGGGCCAGGTCGCCGATATTCGCAGGTGGAGGCGTCGGCCGCCGCGGGTGAGGCGGGCGGCGACGTGCAGTAGCCGGTAGCGGAGTTTCTTCGGCTCGGCAGTGGCCAGCTCCCCGTCCAGGAGGAGGACACGGGTCCAGGCGAGCAGGTCGATCGCGGCGAGGCTGAGTTCGAGCCAGACGGCGTTGACGCCGAAGTCGCGGGAGGGGAAGCGGCCGAATCCGGTGGTCTTGCCGCACCGGATGTGGTCCTCGACAGTGGCATGTCCGCGGTGGCGGACCTCCAGGAACTGGGCGGAACCGCCACCGGAGTACGGGGTGTCGGTGAGGAACACCTGATGCCGTAGGCCCTCGTCCTGGTCGAACAGGGACAGCTGGGCTCCGGGGTGCGGCCGTTCTCGGCGCACGATGATGCGGGTGCCGGCCGGATAGCCGTCCAGATCGACCATGCCGGTCAGCTCGGCGACCTCGGCGCCATCACGCAGAGCCCCGTCCTGGTTAAGGGCGGGATGCCAGAGGCGCTCAGGCATGGCCCGGACAGCGCGGCGGACCGGCTCGGTGATGGCGTATCCGACCGAGAAGAAGGTACGGATTCCTCGTTTCCGCACGTCGCGGACGTGGGCGAGGAAAGCTTTCGCGGATCCGGCACTGTCGGTGCGGACAAGAATGTCGGTGCCGTGCCGATGCGCGTCGGGAATTTGCGCGAGTGCCTGGTCGAACACCGTGATGTGGTCGCTCGCGGTGTTGGCACCGGCGTTTCCAGGACGTAGTCGGCCCGACAGTGCCTCGCCGGTGTTGGCCAGGAAGCACAGCAGAGGGTGGAAGCCGAAGCCGCCCTTATAGGTGGGTGCGGCCTGCTCCTTCTCGGAGTGGCAGGTGACCAGCGTGGCGTCGAGGTCCAGGACCAGCCCGGGCAGAATACGTCCCGCGGCCCGGACCGGGGGTATGCCCTCGCCTTGCTCGGCGGCCTGTATCCAGGCGACTTCCCGAGCTTGGGCACGCGCCGAGCGCAGAGAAGCCAGTGTCCTCTCGTCGGTGTCGGCGAGCAGTCGCCAGGCCGTCGGTGTCGAGGCGACCGAACCGAACACCCCTGCCTGGTCCCGCAGTACGGCCAGGTCCGCGATGGCCTCACCGCCGTCGGCGAGCATCACCGCCAGGTCGGTGGCGATCCGGCCCGGATCATGCCCAGTCCCGCGCGGCCGAAGCGGCCGCAGCGCGGTGGAGTACGCAGCGGTCAGTCCGGTGGCATCAGCGAGATCCGCCAGCAACCGTGCCCCGGCATGACCGACCACTCCCGAACCATCGGCACTGACATGGATCTTGGGACGAAAACCGATAGTCTGCACGTAGAAAGTGCCCTCCGCCTGGACCGACAGAACCCCTCAGCAAGGTTCATCGTCCCAGGTCAGGAAGGCACTTTCGCGTTTCCGACCCCATAGCCAGCCGACCCCAAGCGAAATGGCGAGGTTAGCGTTCAATCCAGCAGCATTACCGGCCGGACCCCGCTTACCCCTGACGAAGCTCGGGGCATCACTGGCACGTTCCTTTCCACTTTTCTTTGATGCCTTAGCCCAGAGGATTCTGACCTTATTGATGGCCCGGGCTGTCCCGTACTACCAGATGAGGCCGATGATCGCTACGACTGCGGCCGCGCCGATGATGGAGAGCACCGTTTTCGTGCTGACCTCGATCCGTCAGCGTAGGCCGGTGGCTGATCGAGGTCAGTGCCCCCTATGCCATTGGCAGAAGGAGATCACTCAATGTCAGTGGCCTTCAGATTCCCGTCCATTAAGGTCCATACTCTTCTGTGATCTGTTGCCTGCCATCCTTCCTTGGCAACTAGAGGCCCCTTCATCCATGTCAACATGCCGGGTACCCCTTCTTCGAGGAGCGCTCTCCTCGCCGCCTGCTTGCGTTCGATGCGAACGGGATACACCGAGACCCAGAACCCCACGGATCCCGGATGCACGCCGCCTCCGTAAGTCCTTGACTGGGCCGCAGTCCATCTGACATCCATGATCTCGGATGTGTCTCCAGTGGTCGACGGATCGAACGTGAGGTCCACGATCTTGGCCGCCGCAGGTTCGATCGCATCCCGCATTTCACTGTGCGTCACAGGCCACGCATATCCTCGCGGCAGTTTCTTTCGGGCCACTCCAGCTTCCTTACTTGCGATTGAGGTGCTTTTCGATCTGCTTCCACTCGCCCGACCTGCGCTCCTTCGCGGTGGGCAGCCGGCGGTACTGTTCCTTGAATATCCGGTCTACGGCCTTCTTTGTCGTTTCCGTTCCCTCCTTCCCCTTGCCACGTGCCCATGACGGAATGTCGCGCGCAGTCTCTTTGCCGGACTTCTTTGATGCCTTGGACCAGAGGATTCTCACCTTGTTGATGGCCCAGGCTGGTGCAGCCCGTCCCAGACCCAGGGGGCTAGGTTGGGTCAGTCTTCCCTGTAGTGCTGGGAGACCGCTTCCCAATCCTTGGCCCACCAGCCGCAGAGGCGGTAGATCTCTGCGGCCGTGGGGTCTTGGCCCTTCACGGAGCGCAGGTGGTCGAGCAACCCGACCTTGTGTCGCCGAGCGGCGATCACGTATTCGAGTACGTCATCGCCGCTGATGTGATCGTGGTCCGTTGCCCACAGGGCGTACTCGGGCCAGAGCATCCCCGCGTAATCGTGGAACTCTCCGAGATCCTCCTCCGAGTCGTTCCACGCCTCGCTGTAGGCGTCGAAATCGTCGATAGTGGCCCGGCCCTGGAGAACGTCGTCGATGAAGGTCATACCTTAATCTTCCGTCCCTTCACTTTGGGCTTGTAGATCTGGCCGCCCTCGGGGTCCGCGCTGCCGAGGTGGCTTCCCTTGGAGTCATAGACCTCGATGTCGCCGTGGGTGTAGTCCCATTCGTAGTAGCGGCGGGACTTGCCGTTCTTCCCGTTGGTTTTCGTCTTGCCCTTGTACGGCCTCAGCTTCTTCCAGTACGGGGAGTTTCCTGGGGCCGCCTTTTCCGTGTGCCCGTGCCGGTGAACGACCCACTGCGTGCCCTTGTAGACCGCGTACACCGTGATGCCGATGGCCGCGAGCAGTCCAATGATCCAGCCGAGCGGGTTCCACCAGTCGGCAACCGCGAAGAATCCCACCGCCGCCACGGCCGCGAAACGGCCGTCGAGGTCGTAGCAGTTGACCGGGTCGCCGTTGCAGTACTCGTAGGCGTTGGCGCTGCCACCGGGGACGGGGTCGACGGTCAGGAATCGGCCGGTGTCCGCATTGTAGAGGCGCACGCCCATCAGGAGCAGGCCGGACGGAGTGTCGTCCGAGCGCTGCGCGCCGCCGAGCCACGCGTAGCGGGCGGACGCCTGGCCGGCGCGCGGGTGACCGTACTCGTCGTAGTCGAGGACTGTCAGCGCCAGTGTGGTGTCCGCAGGCAGTTGCAGGGCGATGTCGCCGTGGAGGTTGGCGAGCTGAAGGACGGTGCCGCCGGTCTTGGCGGTGATGGCGGTGAGGCTGCCGTCGAGACCGTCGACGTTGCGGGTCAGCGCCCCGGTGACGGTGTCCTCGCTGATCCAGCGGGGTGTGTCGCTGTCGTCGGCGTAGTGGTTGGTCTTGCCGGCGGTGGTGGTCCAGGTGGTGCCGTCGCTGGTCTCTAGGGTCCAGTTCTGGTGGCGGAAGGCGGCGTCGAGGGTCCAGGTCTGGCGGGTGGTGCCGTTGGTCTGGCGGCGGACGAGGTCGTTGGCGTAGTAGTCGATGGTGCCGTGATTGGGGACGGTCAGGGTGCGGCCGAGGTCGTCGTAGGTGTAGCCGGCATCGGTGATGCGGTCGGCGGTGTCGTAGGTGTGGGTGGTGCTGGGTTGTGGTGCGGTGGAGCAGGCGGCGCCGCCGGCTGCGGTGCCGGTGGTCTGGGCGGTTCGGTTGGAGCGTTGGTCGAGGGTGTAGGTGCGGCGGGTGCATTCGGTCTGTGCGGTGTCGTCGGTGCGGGTGAGCCGGCCGACGGCGTCGTACGTGAACTCCTGTGTGGTCCGGCCGGTGTGGCGGGTGACCTGGCTGTGCGCGGAGTAGGTGGCAGTGTCGGAGTAGACGGTAGTGCCGTCGCTGTCGCGGGTGTAGAGGCGTGCGAGGGCGGTGCCCGTGGTGTCGTACTGGGTGCGCGCCGTGTAGCCGCCGGGGAGGGTCTGCTGGGTGGTGCGGCCGTCGGGGTCGTAGGTGGCGGTGAAGGCGCCGGCGACGGAGTCGGTGATGGTGGTGGGCAGGCCGCGGGGTTCAGTGGTGTGGTTGTAGGTGTAGGTGGTGGTGGAGGGGACCCCGTCGGTGATGGTGACGGTTCGGTCGAGGTTGTCGTAGGTGGTGGTCGTGGTGGAGCCGGAGGCGTCGGTGTAGTTGGGGCATGACCCAGATACGCCAGAAACCCGCCACGGGATGATCTTGCAGACCGGAGGACTCGCTACAGGGTGTTGCTCGCGAGGGCGGCGACGCGGTTCTCGTACTCGCGGCGCGCCTTGCGCTGAGCTGGGATCGCTGGGGCGCCCGGGGTGCCGTCGAGGGACTGGCAGCGGATGAGGAGCTGGCGGTGGACCGCGGAGGTGGCGCTGACGCGCAGGGTGTAGCCCTGGCCGCGTCGTACGGCCACCCCTTGGTCGAGCGCGACGCGCTCGGCAGGTTCCAGGTCGGCGGCCCGGAGGAAGTCGGCGACCTTGCCGGGCATGTCGAGGACGACCGACAGCTCCGGGGCCGGGGCGCTTGGGTCGGCGGCCGTGTATTCGGGCAGGAGATCGGCGACGGCCGTGCGGATGGCGCCGCGGCTGACGGCGTGGTCGCGGGCGAGGGCGGCGATGGAGCGGCCCTCCAGGTACGCGGTGCGCACGGCGTCGGTCTTGTCGGCCGGGACGGCCGGGCGGCGCCCGCCCTTGTTGCCCTTGGCCTCGGCGGCCCGCAGTCCGTCGTAGGTGAGCTCGCGCTGGAGGTCGCGCTGGAGTTCGCCGGCGGCGGCGAGGGTCTGCACCATGAACTTCACGGTGGACAGCAGTTCGCCGGTGCGGGGGTGGCGGGCGGTGAGGTCCATGGCGGAGAACGCGCCGTCGTGGATGCGCAGCGCGACCTGGTCGCGGTGGAGGACGTCGAGCACGTCGAGGATGTGCCCGGTGCCGCGTACGAGGCGGAACATCTCGGAGATGTGCACGGTGTCGCCTGGCCGGGCGTAGGCGAGCAGTTCGCCGAACTTCGACCGCTCAAGGGGGTGGAGGCGGCTGGAGGTGCCGGCCTGTTCCTCGAAGACGACCGGGTCTTCGATCCCGGCCTCGGTTAGGACGAGGTTTTGCCGGTCGGTCGACTGCTGGTCCGTCGACACCCGTTTGTAGACCAGGTTGGCCATGCCACTCCCCGCTCTCGGTGGTCGCAGTCGACCCTAGCTGTCAGCAAACCCTGTCATCATCCGCCATCGGATCTGATTGGATCGGCGCCGCCGTCGGGCCCCGGAAAGTCTGGGTTCATTGGACGCCCGGCGCGCCTGTCGTCATTCGTTCGTTTGCCGACACCGGCCTTCAGGGGATGGAACACGCGTCGGGGCCTGCGTCGCCGTTAGGGCACGCGATCTTCGTACGACTGCGGCGGGTTCTGCGGCGCTGTTAGCCTGCGGTCCATGATCAAGGGCGGTTTGGCAGGTCGAATAGGCCGGATGGCGGGGGACAGTGGGCCGGAGCGCGTGCTGGTCGCCGCCAGTTTCGTCAACCGGGTCGGCAATGGTCTGTTCAACGCGGCGTCGGCGCTCTATTTCACCTTGGTCGTGGGCCTGCCTGCGGTGCAGGTCGGCGCCGCGCTCACCATCGCCGGAGTGATCGGCTTGTGCGCGGGGATACCTGGGGGTCATCTCGCTGACCGGCGCGGCGCACGCGTGATCATGATGCTGGCCCTCGCGGTCCAGGCGGTATCGATGGCGGCCCTCGTCCTCGTCGAGAGCTGGGCCGCGCTCACGATCATCGCGACGGTCGACCAGATCGCCGCGGCGGTCGGAGGGGCGGCGTGGGGGGCTCTGGTGGCCCGGGTCGGGGGTGAGCGACCGGCCATGTTCCGGGCGAAGCTGCGCACCTTCGTCAACCTGGGCGTCGTCCTGGGAACGGTGGGTGCCGGGCTGGCGCTGGCCGCGGACACCCGCGGCGCCTATGTCACGCTGATTCTCGGCAACGCGGCGAGCTTCGCCCTGTGCGCGGTGCTTCTGCTTCTGCTGCCCCGCTATCCGGTGCTGGCAGCGCCGCCGCGGCAGCGGCGCTGGCTCGTCTTCGCGGACCGTCCGTTCCTGACGTTCACCGCCCTCTACGGGGCCATGGGACTGCAGTACCCGGTGGTCTCCCTGCTCCTGCCGATCTGGATCTCCGAGCACACCGAAACGCCGCGTTGGACGGTGGCCGCGCTGTTCGCAGTCAATTCCGCCTTCTGCGTACTGATGCAGACCAAGATCGGCTCCCGTATCGAGACCCCGTACGACGGCGGCAGGGCGTTTCGCACTGCGGGGCTGCTCTTCCTCGTCAGCTGTCCGATGATGGCGCTGGCGGCGTACGCCCCTGTCTGGGCGGCAGCAGGACTGGTCCTGGCGGCGATCTTCGTCCATAGCCTGGGAGAGGTCTGGGAGTCCTCGGCGTGCTTCGCCCTGGGTTTCGGTTTTGCCCCCGACCATGCCCAGGGCCAGTACCAAGGTGTCCTCGGCCTCGGCTTCAACGCGGGCCAGGCTCTTGCCCCTGCGATCCTCACCACGGTGGTGCTAGGCCTCGGCACGGCGGGCTGGCTGCTGCTGGCGTTGTTCTTCGCAATGCTGGGTGCTGCTGGCCCATCTCTTGCCCGCTGGGGTATGCGGACCCGGCCGCAGCCGGGCGTTGCTGCGGAAGCGACGAGATGACCAGGGAGTAGGTGCCAGGAGCCTTCCGCGTGGCATGGAACAGTGTGTGTGCATCGCGTGGCCGCTGGAGTAGCGACATGACATGGGTGGTCAGGCCGCCTGACCGTAGCCGTCCGGCGCGGGCGGGGCGTCACCGCGCAGCGGGCTGAAGTCGACGTCCAGATGCGGGTCGTACGCCTCGGGCACGAGGCCGAGCTCATGGGTGGAGTACTCGCCGAAGCGGCGGACGTGCTCGGTCAGGTACGGCGAGATGTGGGCCAGGTCCTCGGGGTCGATGACGTGGCCCTCCTCCTGGAGCTGGCGGACGATCTCGGCGATGTCCAGGGCGTTGTGGAAGATCACCGCGTTCGTGAGCAGCGCGTTGAATTTCGCGGTCTTCTCCTGCTCGACGGGGTCGTTGTCGGTGATGACGCCGCCGTTGCCGAAGCCGATCCACTGGGAGAAGCCGTTGAACGCCTCGACCTTGTTCGTCGCGGCGGTCACCCGCCGGCGCAGCGGGGCGTCCGAGAGGTAGCGCAGCAGCTGGACGGTGCGGATGACGCGGCCGACTTCGCGGAACGCGGTGTAGGTGGCGTTCTTGCGGGAGCCGGCCCGCAGGCGCCGCAGCAGCAGCGTGGAGGAGATGGCGCCCTCGCGCACGGAGACGGCCACCCGCATCAGGTGCCGGAACTGGGACTCGATCAGGTCGAAGTCGATGACGTTGCGGCCGCTCTCCCCGAACAGGGCGTCGATGTGCACGTACTCGGTCCGCTTCGTGGGCCGGTAGAAGGTCAGGTCCTTCCAGTTCCTGATCCTGGGCATCAGGTCGAAGCCCAGCAGGTGGGCGAGCGCGAAGACAGGGAAGCTCTGGCCCTGCGTATCTGCGTGCACGGTGGTCGGCTTCACCTCGGACGTGTTTTTCAGCAGGCCCTCGATGATGTAGACGGCCTCCCACACCCCGCACGGGATGAAGTGGGTGAACAGCGCGATGTAGGTGTCGGAGATGTGGTGGTACGCGATGCCGCCCGGCTTGCCATACCGCACGGACGTCTCGGACAGCAGGTTGTTGAGGTAGGTGTCCATGTGGGTGCCGTCCGCGGCGACCGCGGAGCCGTCGCCCCACGCCTGCGAGATGTCCAGGCGGGCGTGTGCGTTGACCAGGTCGGCGATTGCCTCGTTCAGCGTCGGGATGGAGAAATGCCGGTTCGCGGCCAGCGACAGCTCGTGCCCGCTCACGCCGGGGATGTGCCGGGCAGCCTCGTAGGGGCCCATGTTGGTGCCCTTCACGAAGGTGGTGATCACGTACCGGCCGAAGGGGTCTTTCAGCTTCGGCTCGTTGCCCGAGGCGGGGCCGAAGCGACGCCACCACTCCACCCAGTACGCCGTGCGGGAGATGATCCCGAGCAGGGAGCGCTCCGGCATCCGGGCCTTGATCTCCTGCTCCAGGGCCTTCGCTGAGGCGCGCTGCCCTTCGGCGCGCCCCCGTTCTGGGCGGAACCTTCGACGAACATCCGTTCCGCCTGCGCTCGGCACAGCCCTCGGTCGACCCAGTCCATGCCTACATCTCCCCTGGCGGTGCACTTCCCGGCTCCGCCTGCTGTGCCCACATGCCTATCGGTCAGATATGTATGACATTAGCTCACATGTATGGAGACTCCGTCCCAGCGGGTTCATGGGCGGGCACCAATCAGTGCGAACCTCGAGAGAAGTCTCCCGCCGGAACGCTCAAACCCAGGAAAGGTCGAGCAACAAGAACTTTTTCGGCCATACCAGGTGACGAAAAAACTCGAGCCATCTAGTCTTCAGCTCGGGCGGGAATAGCCACTATTCCGACAGGACCGTTCCGCATTCGGCATGTGATGGGCCGGTCACCGGCCCATCACGCGCGCAGCCACTCGCCGGGTGTTTCAGAGCGCCTGCCGAAGCCCTGAGGGCGAGTTGAGGGACGGCCGCCGCCACGGAGCAGCGGAGCCACGACATACCCTCGCCATGGGTCTGGCGATCCGCCCGCAGGGGTGCTACAGCGTTCGGGCCAGGCGCTGGTCCAGCAGTGAAGGGAGTGGGGGACCATGGAGTCGATCGTCGGGACCGTGGTTGGCCGCGAACGCGAGCAGGAGGTGCTGTCCGACTTCGTAACGGCCTCGGGGGGCCGAGCGCTCGTCCTGCGAGGCGACACGGGTGTAGGCAAGAGCGCCCTGCTGAACCATCTCGCCGACCTCGCCTCGGGCGAGAAGCACAGGGTGATCAGGGCGGCCGGTGTTGAGGCCGAGTCGGAGCTGCCGTTCGCCGGCCTGCACCAGTTCCTGTACCCGCTGCTGTCCTCCATAGACCGGCTGGACGACGTGCACCAAAGGGTTTTCGACGTCGTCTTCGGCAGGGGTGAGAGCACACCTCCCTCGGTCATGACCCTCGGCATCGCCGTCCTCGACCTGCTCTCGCTCGCAGCCTCACAGCAACCCCTGCTGCTGATACTCGACGACGGTCAGTGGCTGGACGCCGCCAGCACCGAGGTGTGCGGGTTCGTGGGGCGCCGGCTCGCCGGCAGTTCGGTGAAGCTCGTCGTCGGGCTGCGCTCCGACGTGCCGTCGGGCTTCGACACGGCCGCGCTGTCCGAACTGCCGGTGACCACGCTGTCGGAGAAAGCCTCCGAACAACTCCTGGACATGCACCACCCCGGGCTTGATCCCCAGATCCGCCGTCTGGTGCTGGACGAGGCCCAGGGCAATCCGTTGGCCCTGCTGGAACTGCCGCCCTACGTGCGCGGCGGCCGGGCGGGACGCAACCCCGAGGAACTGTTCGGGTACACCGGTGTTCCGCTGCCTCTGCGCCTGCAGCACGTGTACGGCGCACGCATCGAGGCTCTCGGCAACGTCGTGCGCGCTGAGTTGCTGCGCGGCGCCCTGGACGGCGTCGGAGCGGGCACGGCAGCCGATCACACACGGGGCACGCGCTATCGCATGGTGGACGCCGACGAGGCCGCAGCCTGCGGCCTGCTGGACATCGGCCCACTGAGCGGCGACTTCGTCTTCCGCCACCCCTTGGTGCGATCGACTGTTGTTCAGATGGCAACCCCCAATGAGCGGCGCACGGCTCATGCTGTTCTCGCCCGCGTGCACTGTGATGACATGGAACGGCGTGCCACGCACCTGGGAGCCGCAACTGTCGACCCTGACGAGGAGGTCGCTGCCGTACTGGAAGCCGCAGCCGACTCTGCCACCCGGCGGGGTGGCGCACTGGCCGCCGTCGCCTGGCTGACCCGTGCCGCGGAGCTGAGCGAGAGCCACGAGGAACGGTCCAGGCGGCTGGGCGGCGCGGCGTACATCGCAGGCCACGCGGGCCTGCTGGACCAGGTCCAGCAGCTGATCGGCTCGGACACCGGGTCCGGCAGCCATCATTCCCCGGCCTCCGTGATCGCGTCCGGCTATGTCGCGCTCTTCGAGGACGGGGACGTACGGTCCTCGCAGCGCCAGGTCTTCGCGGCGATCGAGAGCATGCGCGACGACGGGGTGCGGGAGCCGAACGAAGTGCTCACGCGCCTGATCGACCTGCTGCTGGCCATCAACCAGTACGCCAGCGACGGGGCCGCGTGGGAGCGGACGCACCATGGATGAAGACGACGGGAGTACGGTTCACGGCTAGTTCCTCCGAGCAGGGCGACCACCCGGCACCATCACACGGGCGACGGTCTCAGGGTCGTCCAGGCATGAGCCGGAGGCGACAGTCGAATGACTTAATGTGGGCGACCTGCGGCGGGGCACAGGCTTCGGCTCTGCGCGAAGGCGCCCAGAACTGAGATGACCCAAGGCGGACGACCGTCCGGATACCGGCCGTTCCTCACGACGATCACCGTCACCCCGGGCGCTGTCGGACGGTCAGGTTACTTATGTACGACGATCCCGCGGCGGCGAGAGTAGGTCGAACCAGCATTCGCCACCGGGAAGGATCTACCCTTCATGAGCGCCAACCATCCAGGTGTCCAGGCTCCCCGAACGGCGCCGCACGACCGCCCCGGGCTGATCTTGGACATCGAACGCGTGCTGGACGTCCACGCGCGGCAGGCGATCAGGGCGGAATTCCACTTCACTCCGAAGTCGCCCCTGGTCGTGTGCGTAGAGTTCCTCATTGAAGGCGGCCCGCGTGTCCTGTGGCGTATCGGGCGTGACCTCCTTCAGCAGGGGCTGTACTCGATAAGCGGCCTCGGCGACGTTCAGATGTGGCCGTCGAACCTGGAGGATCGGGCGACCGCGTGGCTTCAGCTGGCCTCGGGTGACATGGCGGCTCTGTTCGAGATGCCCGTGGCTCCACTGGCAGAGTGGCTGGAGTACACCTACGAGCTCGTTCCCGCGGGTCATGAGCTCGCCCGGATCGACTGGGACGTCGCCACCGCGGACCTGCTGCCGGCTCACGGAGCGCAGTCCGACTGACCGCGTGGACCGATCACGCCTTGGGTAGGCGACAGGTTCTCGTCGCGCGACCGTTGGCGCAGTCGGCGGCGAGTGTCCTGCCCTTCAGCCTCGGCGGTGCCTGGCCGCCATCGCGCGGAACACCTTCTTCGGTTCCCAACGGGTCTCGTCGAGCATGCGGACCACGCCGTAGGAGCCGAGGTCCGCGTCTCCCGGCCTGCTGTAACCGGCGAAGGTGAACCAGAGTGCGGTGTCCACCCCTTCCTCCTCGAAAATGTCCAGGAGCTCGGTGAGGTAGCGGACCTGCTCGTCCTCGTCCGGCACCGCGTCGTGCGGCACCTGCCAGGCCGAGCCGCCGCGTTCGCCCGCGCCCCTGTAGGCGCAGGTTCCGTACTCGGTCACCGCGACGGGCTTGCCGTGTGCGAGGTGTCTGCGCAGCTCGGACCGGAAGGTGTCGACGTTGTACGCCGCCCGGTAGGCGTCGATGCCGACAAGGTCGAATGGACGCCAGTCAACGAACTCCCAAGGGGCCGAGGCATAAGTGATGCGGCCGCCGAAGTGGGCGCGCACCGTCTCGGCGGTTCGTGCGAGGAAGGCGTTGAGACGCTTTTGCATGGGCCCGAGGCCGTTCCACCACTCCATGTCGGCATCAGCCATGGCCCGCAGCCGGTCGCCGTAGGTGTCGCCCGGGATGAAGCCGCCGCAAAACGCGCTCATCTCGCAGCCCGCGACGAACACCACTTCGGCGCCGCTCCTTCGTACGGCTTCAGCCAGGCGCGCACAGTCGGCGAAGAACGGCACCAGATGGTCGGCGGGCAGGTCGACGGGGAACGGGGCGAACCACACCTCGAGACCGGCGGCCGCCGCATAGCGGGCGGCGATGCTCAGCCGTTCGGGGTCACGGCCGGAGACTCGTACGGCATCGCAGTGCAGCTCGTCGGATATCACCGCCATGTCATGCTGGACCGTTTCGTGGGTGAAGGTCTTGCGGGAGAGGTCCTGTCCGGGGAGAAACCCGGTGTCGTAGTTGATGCCCCGTGCGCGCACGTCACTGCCCCTTCAGGTGATGCTTCAGGTGGCCGTGCTCCAGCAAGGCGAAGGCGAGCTCGGTGTCCTTGGCCAGGGCACGGACCGCTTCCTGTGGCGATGCACCCCCGGCCAGGAGGTGGAAGAAGGACTCCTGGAGGGTGAGCACAGTCGCAGCGATTTGAGCCGCCATCAGTGCGGCCGCCGCCTTTCCGTACTCCTCCGCCAGTACCTCGGCGAGCGCCCGGCGTTGCTGGTAGAGCAGGGCGTTCGCGGCTCCGCTGAGCGCGGGGCTGTCGAAGATCACGCGCATCTGGGCGAGCACTTCGCCCTGGTCCATCGCTGCCATCTGCCTGGCTGCGAACGTCTCGTAGTGGGCCCGCAGCGCCTGGAGCGGGCAGTGCCCTGTCGGCCGCCGGGCGACGATCTCGGCCAAGTTCTCCTGTCCCACGCCCTGCAGCGCGAGCGACTCCTTGCTGGGGAAGTACGTGAAGAGGGTGGCCTTGGCGACTTCGGCGGCCTCGGCGATTTCACTGACCGTCACGGCATCGAAGCCGCGTTCGGCGAACAGCTGCAATGCCACAGCGGTGATCCGCTGCTTCGTCTGTTCCTTCTTGCGCTCGCGAAGCCCTGCCATGCGGAAACAATAACCAGACTCAGTTCAGAATCAAACCTGGTACGGATATGGGGCGGAAGGCCAGCGGTGGTCAGGCCCTGCTCGCGCAGCGGGGCGAAGTCGACGTCCAGCCGCTCCCGGTCCGACGTCCGCCGCGCCGGGCTGATCAGCCGGTTCGCCATCAGCACCGCAAACAGGTCCAGCGCGTCATCGACCGCTTGCGCCTCCAACTGACGCACTACTGCTGCTCCGCAGAAGTTCGTGGAGGGGTCAGGCCGCCGGACTATCGAGGTAGAGACCGCAGGCGCAGTCCAGGCATTCCTCGGGGCTGCCGACGGGGAGGCCGCTGGGTAGCACGTTGTCTTCGTAGCCGCCTCGGCTGGCGAGGTAGAGAGCGAAGCCCCAGGAGTGCAGCACGCCGGCGAAGCGCAGGCGGCACAGCGGCAGCTGTTCGCCGTTCTTCAACTCGCCGTCCACATAGGCGAATCCGGCCCGGAAGCGGACCTGGACCTGGGCCAGCTGTGGCCAGCGCTGGCTGGCGCGGGCGTTCAGCCTCTGGCGCAGGTGGTGCTGCATGGACTCGGGCGGGTTCTTCGGCACGGCCCCCATCCTGCCGTCCCGGCCGGCCCTTCGCCATGATCACTGCTCGTGACGGAGGGTTCGGGAGGGTGTGTGGCGGTGTCTGTGACGGTGGACGAGGTGACACGCGGTGCGCTGGAGCGGATGGCTTCCTCGGCGAAGGGGCAGGTCCGGCAAGTCCTTCGGGCCAAGATCGTGCTGGCAGCAGCCACCGGGGTGGGCAACGCAGCGATCGCACGCCGGTTGGCTGTGAACGTGAACACGGTACGCAAATGGCGCGGGCGGTTTGCCGCGCTGGGCCTGGACGGTCTCAAGGACGCCGCCCGCTCCGGCCGGCCTCGCCGCTACGACGACCTGGTGCGCGTTGCGGTGGTCGCCGCAGCCACCAGCGCCCCGGTCGGCCCCGCCGCGGCCTGGACCCACGCGTCCATCGCCGCCCAGGTCGCGGGCACCGTGTTCGCACCGATCTCCGCCTCCCACGTCGGCAGGATCCTCGCCGACCTGGACCTCAAGCCGCACAAGGTACGCGGCTGGCTCACCCGCCGCGACACCCCCGACTTCTGGGAGCGCGTCAAGGACATCTGCGAGCTCTACCGCAACCCGCCGACCGGGGCGATCGTGCTGTCTGTCGACGAGAAGACCGCGGTCCAGGCCCGCGAGCGCCGCCACCCCTCCCGACCCGCCCGACCAGGCCGGGCGGCCCGGCACGAGTTCGAGTACCGCCGCCATGGCACCGCCTCGGTCGTCGCCGCGCTCGAAGTCACCACCGGGCAGACCCTGATCGAAACCATCCAGCGGAACAACGCCGTGACCTTCACCGCCTTCCTGGACCGGCTCGACCGGCTCCTGCCACGTGGCAAGGACATCCACGTCGTCCTCGACAACGGCTCCTCGCACACCGCCAGACACACCAAAGCGTGGCTCGCCGCCCACCCGCGCTGGCACGTCCACTGGACCCCGCCCCACGCCTCCTGGCTCAACCAGGTCGAACTCGTCTTCTCCGCGATGACGCGCGCTGTCCTACGGCACGGCGACTTCACCAGCCGGGCCGACCTGATCGAAAAGATGGACACCTGGATGATCCAGCGCAACGAACACGCCCGCCCCTTCCGCTGGACCTACGAGGGCACCCCGCTCAAGGAAGCGGCCTGACCCCTCCACGAACTTCTGCGGAGCAGCACTACCGCCGTCAACGGGGCGGTCCGCCGCGGCTCCGGCGCCCGCTCGATCGTCTGCGCCTTGCTCAGCTGCCCGTACCGGGCCAGCGTGGACAGCCGGTTCACCGGCACCCGGGACAGGTTCACCCGCCCCAGCGCGAACGCCGAGATCTCCTCCTTCTCTGCACCAACGGCTCGGTGATGGTCAAGCCAAATCAGTGCGTGGGTGGATGATCCAGTGATTTGTGTCCAGAACTCGACCGGCGAACTCCAGGCTCTGTTCTTCAACGAACGTGAAGCCGACAGCTCGGCAGATGCCATTGGAAGGCAGGTTGCTGGTTGCGGGGAAGGCGTGGATGAGTCCCCAGCGGCCGTCCTCCTTGGCCATCTCAAGCAGTGCCCGCACGGCTCGCTTGCCGTAGCCCTGGCCTTGGAAGGCGGGCAGGACCATCCAACCGATCTCGGAGATGTGATGGTCGTCGGCTTCGTGGGACCACAGCGAGACAGTTCCGGCGACGGCCGAGGGGTCAGCTGCTTCGGGGATGATCATTTTGGTCCAGGCGGTGTCCTCGGCAGCTCGGCGGACATCGCGCTGCACCTTCTCATCCATGCCTTCTCGCGGCAGGGGACCCCCGAGATCTTTCATCATGTCGGGATCGCATCGCATCCGGATATATGCGTCGACATCGTCAAGGACCACATTGCGCAACAGCATTCTGTGCCTCCTGGTTGGCAGCGATTGTCCAATGTCATCACGCAGCCCGCACCGTTGGGGCCTGCGCTCCCCTCACCCTCCTGTGAGCTGGGACTTCTGATGTGGGACGACGGGAAGCCCGAGCGAGACCGGGCCACTTCGCTGGAAACGGCGGGCCTGCTCGCGCTTGCTGCGCAGGAAGGTGAGGGTGAGATCGAGTCCGTCGATCTCACCCCGCCAGTCCTCGGCGACCGCGCGCTCGCGGCGGGCAAGCAGGTCTTCCTCCAGTTCATCCAGGCGGGGCAGCATCTTCGGGTTGATGCTCAGCATCGGGCAGCGGATGCAGGCTTCTCTGAACTACGCAATCAGCATGGCTCTTGGGACGGCTCTCAGCGCTGCCAAAGGAACGCGGCCTGACGGCAGGGCTGACAGTTGAAAAGGTAACCGCGGCCCCCGCCGCCGAAGTTCGCCGAGGTGGCAAAATCGTGGCCCTCCTCCAGCTCGGCCGTGAACGTCATGCGGGTGGCGCACGAGGGACAGTCGGGAGTCTCGTCACCCTGGATCCAGTCAGGCTCGCCGCCCACCCGTCCGAGGACCGGCTCCTCCGTGGGTTCGTCAGTGGGATGGAAACGCAGAGCGGTGACGGCGCCCAAAAGCGTCTCGCCCTCGGTCGGGACAACAGCCGGGATGAGCTCACCGGAGAACAGGTAGGCGCGATTGGCGCCAGCAGCGGCGTCCCAGTCGTCGCACATCCCAGGATCGTTCTGGCAGAAGAACGCCGCGACCACGCCGATGTCGAGGGGGAGATGGGCGAGGAACTGCATCGCCCCACCGCACTCGCAGCACATCGGCCAGACGAATTCACCCGGGACCAGCGGGACTCCGCCGGTGCGCGGCGCGGGCGCGTCGGCAGTGGTCTCGCCGCCGTAGATCAGAAGCATGGCCAAAGCCTAAGGTCAGCCTCTCGGGCCAGGGATCGGGGTCGGGTTTTCAGTCCGTGTGGCGACCTGGCCGAACGTCGGTATGCCGAGGCTGACGGCCGTCGATCGACGGGCCGCTTCGGGATCGAGCTGAGCCAGCTTGTCCTGGGCGCCGGCAAGGCTGACCTGCAGGCCCTCGACCTCGCCGAGCCAGCCTTCGCGCTCGGCCTCAGTGATCCGGGCGATCAGGTTGTCGCGGATGTCGGTCAGCCGTGACCGTTGGGCTGGATCAGGCCGGAGGAGCGAGCACCTGACACAAGCGTGCTCATGGATGCAGGGGGATCCGAAGGCGCGTGCGCAGGTGCCGATGGACACCTTCCGCTTCTCGAAGTGGGCGAGGAAGGCGTCCCACTCATCCTCTGTCGGGACCCGGTACTCCTCGCCGGGACGGGAGGCCCGTCGGCGGGCGATGAACGCCCGGTGGGCCTCGATCGTCTCGGCAGGACAGCACCCCGGCGCGGCGGGAGTTCCAGGTGTTGACCGCCGCGGTGCACCAGAGCAGTTCGAGGGCTTCGCCGATCTCGTCGTCCGCGACTGTCCGGCGCGGTCTCCTGCCCGAGTTTCTCGTTCCTCCGCTGAACCCGCCGCGGGGCCTGCCCCGTTGCCTTATAGAAGAACTCCTGCGGTCAGGATGATCAATGGCTGGCCCGGCCGCAGGAACGGGCGGCCGTCCTCGCACCCTTCCCCGATGTGAGGCCGGCCGCGCCACTCATTTCATTTCCGACGACCGGACAGCCGCGCCGCACAGCGCGCCCGCCGGGGAGGAAGCGGACCACGGCCGGGTCCACGGGCTCAGGGCTTCGACGGCGCGAGAACCTCGTGCGTCAGTTCCTTGGACGTGCAAGAAGACCAGCCTTTCCGCGCCATGGTCACCGACCGATGTGCATCCTCCACTTGCACGAGTCGGAGAGGTGCGATGGTTCAGTCACATGTGTGCGGTCACCGCATCTGAGTCTCCACACCTGCTGCACCATGGCTTCTGTCGTCCCGTCACGACAGATCCAACTGCCGGACCCGGCAAACTGGATGCCTGCACCCGTCACGGCATCGCGTCACGGGCGAACCGGAGGGGAAACGCGTGAGCTCGAGCAGGATCCCGGGGTTCGCGGTGGCCTCGGCCACGGCGGTCACCGCTGTCGGACGCATCGTCTGAATTTCCTCGGGCAACAGCGCCGAGGCGACGCTACTGGGACCTGTTCTCGTATAGCTACGACGAGCGGACATGTAGCGCTGAGTGATGCTCGGGGCTGGACCGGGGGCGAGGGCTGGCGGTACAGCGATTGGCGGTGGCGGCGGTTCCGTTTCGAGCTCCGCTTATCGGACTTCCGGCGTGCCTGATAGTGCGTCAGGGTGGTGCCGCAGTAAATGCCGGATTGACTGCGGCGGAGTCTCTACGGTGATCTTCGCGACCTGCGGCGGGGCATTCCAGCCGCAGGGGCGAGGTGTACGCATTTACTGCGGCAGATACCTGGAGGCGGGACGGACGTGACGGTCGAACCAGTGACCGAGCTCCGGTCCGGGGCGCGCTCCGCCTGCCGCGCGCCCGGCTCGTACCGCTGTCCGCCCCGCCCGCGTCGTACACCGCGGCGGTCGAGCGGTACCTCACCGGCGCGGGCATCGCGAAGTCCTCCGCGCGGAGTGGATTCACTGGCAGTCCGGCACCGCCCAGCTCCTGCCCCGACTGATCGCCCGCCGCACCCGCGGCCCGCTGTTCCTCACCGACCGCAAGGCCCCAGCCGGAACGCCGACGCTCGACGTGTGCCCCGAGACCGGCCGGGCCCGGCTCTCCTACCGGCGGGCCGAGGAGATCTTCGAGGAGAACACCCGGCTGCTGGCCAACCCGCTCGCCTCGCCGGAGGACATCGAGGACCTGGACGGCTGGACGCTGCACCGGCTATGCCACAGTGCGCTCACCCACGACGCAGAGGGCGGAACCTCCACCCCGATGCTACTGGCCCGCTCCCGCCACGCCTCCGTCCGCTCCCTGAAGCGGAATGCCCGCCCCAGCGTCGACGCAGTCGCCCGGCACGTCGCGGAGCGCGACCCCGCCGGACGTCGCCGGACGTGAAACCCTTCATTTGCGGCGGGTGGCAGCGCTCTTGTCACCTTGACCGACCACAGCCTCTGCCATCATCGCGTACGGCACCATCGCGTCCTCCCACCGAGCGGGTGGCATCGGCGAGCGTGGGGGCCTGCTCGCAGTACCGGTCCAGCACGTGAGCGATGGTCGGGGAGGTCCGCCTACCAGGCCAGTGGTTCGCCATCACGGAAGAATCCGCCGGTGGGGCCGGAGTCGGGCAGGGTGGCAGCCCAGACGACACTGGCGGCGCCTCGCTCGACGGGTCCGCCTCCCGGGCCGCCCATATCGGTGGCGATCCAGCCCGGACAGACGGCGTTGACCAGGATCCGCTCGGCGCGCAGCTCGTCAGCGAGCTTGCGGGTGAGGGCGTTGAGGGCCGCCTTCGAGACCCCGTAGGCGGGGGTTCCGCCGGACATGTGTTCCAGGGATCCGGATTCGCTGGAGACGTTCACCAGACGGGGGTGGGCTGAGCAGCGCAGCAGCGGCAGGAACGCCTGCGCGGTCCGCCAGGCCCCGAAGAGATTGGTCTCCAGGGTGCGGCAGACCTCGTCGAGGTCGGCTGAGGCGGCGTACTGGGCGGTGTCGTAGTTGATGGCGGCGTTGTTGACGAGGACATCGAGACGCCCGAACTCCGCCTCCACGCTGCGGGCGAGGGCACGGACGCCGTCGGTTTCGGTCACGTCCAGTCGGTGTGGCAGCAGCGCGCCGGGCACTCCGGTGGCCAGGCTGACGGCGGCCTGTTCGGCATCCTTCAAGCGGCGGGCGCACAGCAGGACGGTGTAGCCGAGCGCGGCGAGCTGACGCGCGGTCTCCCGGCCGATTCCCCGGTTGGCGCCCGTGACCAGCGAAACTGGCGCGGTGGTACTCATGTGTTCTCTCCTCGGCACGGACGATCGGGACCCGAGCAGCACGTTATGCAGTCGCCCTGCGCGCACAGATCAGGCTCGAGTCGTAGGCGGGCCGCGGCCTTGGACGTAGTCCTCACGGACCGTCGCGCCCGGCGACCATCGATGTGACCTTCGCGTGCCCGCTCGGGGTCAACTTGGCGAGCTCGGCAGGCGGCCTGGATGCACGCGACCGGTCGTCGACCGAGTCCTTGCGGTGGCCCCCACACCAAACAACGCACGATGTCTTCGGTCTCCCGGCCCGGTGTACTACAGGCTGATGGTGACGGCCTCGACCCGGTGGCCGGCGCCACCGCCGTGCGGCGGCCTTGTGCGACAGGTAACAGAGCTGCTTGTCGCTGCAGGGAGGTCGTCGGCAGCGGCTGGAAGCAGGGGATGTACGCGCAGCGGCGGCACATGCCCGGCCATGTCTCCACCGTACGCCCGGCTCCGATCAGGCGGGGGCCGCCGCGGCCTGCCCCTTGGGCGCGCGCGGACGAGGCACCGTCGCTGCTGGGGCGGGCAGGTCGAGGTCGAGGCGGCTGTTCATGTCCAGCTCGAACCGGCCGTAGGGGTTCACGTGCGTCCAGAACAGCGGGGACAGCGCCCGCCGGTCGGCGTCGGTGAGCGTGTCGGCCCACTTCGGGTCGGCGAGGACCTGCTGCATCAGCAGCGTGTTGACGTGGACCAGGGCGGACTGGAGCAGGTGGAGAGCGAGCATGGACACCTCCTGGGACTCCTTGTCCTGCCCGGCGAGGTCGCCGTCCTTGCCGTGGAAGAGGTCCTTGTTCGCGCTGTTCCAGTTCTCCACGACCTGCAAGCCCTCGTGGATCTCCTGCCGCAGCTCGACGTCGGAATGGTAGTCGCAGAGATGTACGCACCGCCCGCCCGAGTTCCTCGATCGCCTGGTAGGTGGGGTGTTTCGGGCCGCGCGGGTGAAGCGGCGCAGGACCTGCTCGGCCTCGGCGGTGTCCAGGCGCAGGGCGGTGGTGTACTTGACCGGTCGAGACCCTGTCACCGGCCCTGCGTCTGCCGGTCGTTCTGCGGTACTTCTCCACCGGGATCACCTCGTACCGACAGATCGCCGAAGCCTGCGCCGTGCCCGTCGGCACCGTGCGCAGCCGGCTCAGCCAGGCACGCGCGGTGATGGCCCGGGCTCTGACCGCCACGGCGGCCGCGGCACACGAGGATGTGATGCGCCGTACGGAGGCGAGCTGGCAGGACGGCCTGCGAAACACTCGCGGCCGCCGAGCGAGGCGAGTTCGGCAAGGTGGTCAAGGACCGCCACTCCCCCGACGTCTCACTGCTGGCCGGAGGTGAACGGCTCGGCGGTGCCGACCTCCTGCTGGCGGGCATGGACTGCGACCTCTCGGCTGGCGTACGCCAGCGTCCTGTGCGCATCGTGGCCGGCCGGTCGCTGGTCGTGTGGGAGATGGAACTGATCAGCCCGGCGGACGATCCGGACCACTGTCCCCCAGGTGTCGCCTGGATCATGACGCTGGACGGCGGCCGCTTCGACCGGGTCTCCCTCCATCACGCTCCCCGCCCGCAGGCGGAGCCCGCAGTTCCGGCGACCTGAGTCCGCGCCTCTCCCCCGCCGCCGGTCACTGTGAGTCAGATCACACTCCGGCGACCGAACTCATCGCCCTCCAGAACGTCATGTCGGTGGCACAGCAACCTGCACACCACACGGAGGTCCCGATGAACTCGTCGATCGCACACAGCCACGCCTCGGTGCCCGACACCGCCCCCCTCTCCCCCGGCACCCACACCTACCGGCTGGCCGGCCTGGTGCAGCGCTACCACGTCCACGGCAGCGGCCCGGTGTGCGTGGCCCACTCCGGCGGGCCCGGGATCTTCTGGGAGTACATGCGCATGCCTGCCCTCGAAGAGCACCTGACCATGGTGTACGTCGAACCCATCGGCACCGCGAGGGACAGCCGCCTCCCCTCGCACCCGCACGGATACACGCGGGAGCGCTACAGCAGCTTCCTGGAGATTCTGGTCAACCGGCTCGGTGTATCCAAGGTGCATCTGCTGGGGCACTCGCACGGCGCGTTCGTGGCCGCCTCCACGCCCTGCATCGCCCTGACCAGTTGGCGGGACTCGTGCTGTACGAGGGCGCCCCCCGTCACCGGCCCCGAGCACGGCGCGGAGGCGGTCCGCATGGTGGAGGCATTCGCCGCGAAGCACGCCGGCCACCCGGGGCTGCCCGAGGTGATGGCCGCGTTCGGTGCGATGGGCGGCATGTCCACCGACGAGCAGACCGAGGCGGTCGCCCGAGGCGTGCTGCCGTCGTACTTCGCCGACTACTGGGGCGACGAGGAGCGCCTGGCCCCGTTCCGGGAGGCGGTGCGGGCCACGTACATCTCTGGCCTGGACGAGGACCTCACCCCTGACGCCGTCGACGATCGCACCGCCCTCAAGGAACTGGCGGTACCGGCTCTGGTCGTTGTGGGCCGGCACGACGTGATCTGCGGAATGCGCTGGGGTCTCGAACTCCACGAACTGATCCCCGACTCGCGACTCCTGGTACTGGAGAACAGTGGTCACATGGGGCACGTGGAGGAACCCGAGGCGTTCGCGGACGCCGTCCGCGGATTCGTCCTGGGGACCACCAACCCGAGGAACGGCGCCGTGTAGGACGGAACGACGACAGGTGACGTTCGTCGGCCCTGACGGGGCCGACGAACGGGAACTCCGCACCGACTTCGCTCGTCGTGGTAGCGGAGGTCTCTCGAACCGGGGTCGCGCCGCAGAAGGGAGTCCGCGTCGGGCCGGCGCATGCTCGGGGGGTCCTGCCTCAGGGCGCCGACGCCCAGATGGCCACGGAGCCGCACTGGGACCTGGGGGTCTTCGCTCCCGGCTTCTTCGGGGTGATCGTGCGCGGATCGACCGCCTCCCCCGGGGCGCCCTCGCGGTACAGGCCGTGGGGCAGGCTGTCACGGTCGTGAGGCAGCAGGAAGAACACCCGGCGTTTGTAGAGGCCGCTGTCAGGGTCCGGGGAGGCATCCTCGTCCAGCAGGGCGTATCCCACCATGCGTCCGTCACGCGCGTAGGGCGGCTTGGTGTTGCGTCGCCTTGTCTTGTCCAGCGCCTGACGGACGTAGTCGAGCTGTTCGAGGTTCTCCAGCCACACCACCTCGGCCTCGTGGATGAGGTCGCTCTCGGTCAACAGCGAACTCATGGCTGCAGCCTCTCCTTCGTCGGCGTACCGCCCGGCCATGGGCATGGCGGGTCATCTGTCCGTGTCACTCCGGTCCGCTCACCGCCAGGTGACGGGCCGCCCGGTGAGGACCACCGCATCGGGGGGGGGCCTCCTCACCATCGTAGAGCGCCCTACGACCACGGTGTAGGCCGCGTGCTGGAGAGAGCAGAGGCACGACAGCCGTCATGGGCGCTCCAGCAGTGCGATGCCCGGATAGTATTTTCGGCCGTTCGACTTGATCATGTCGGTAGGAGAGGCAACCCCCACCTCCTGGCGGACTCGGTTGGCGAAGGCCCGAGGAGTCCCGGGCCTGATCCCCTCGCCTGCGTGACACCAGGAGCTGTACTCCGAGTAGAGCAGCCCCTGTTCCACCCGCAGGTCCTTCCCTGAATCACCGTCGCGCGTGCAGCACTCGGCAAGGAAGCGGCCGATGTGATCCTCGGTGGTGGCGTAGGCCGTGGTGGCGATCCGGACCCTGTCGGGGCCCTCCAGCGGGTCTCTGGTGCGCAGATAGCGCTGTGCCCCTTGGATGAGCCACTGCAGGATCCCCGGACCCTCGTCCCGGACCAGCTCGAATGCGAGGTTGTCGATCCTGCGGTGTGCTGGAACCGTGCGGGTGAAAGGCAGCAGGCGGATGCGTCGCCAGAACGCGAAACCGCCCGTGGACACCTCCGGGCGGTGGTTGCCGAGCAGCCACAGATGATGGGTCGGGGTGAACGAGAAGTAGTCCTGCCGCATACGACGGGCCTTGATCTTGTCGCCACCCGTCAGGAGCCGGACGCGCGCCTCGTCGAACTTGTCGTTCGGCTTCAGCTCGCTGCAGACGATCAGGCGGCGCCCGTGCAGTTCGGTCAGCTCCGTGGAGTGCTCGGAGAAGGCACCACGGTCCATCAGAAACCCTGGCGGGGCGGCGTCCGCGTAGTCACCGAGGATCTGGATCATGATGTCGAGCAGTACGGACTTGCCGTTCTTTCCCTCACCGTGCAGGAAGGGCAGTACCTGGGCTCCCACGTCGCCCGTGATCGAGTAGCCGAGCAGCAGGTGCAGGAAATCGATCATCTCCCGGCCCTCGTCGTCGTCACCGAAGGTGTCGGCGAGGAACCGGTGCCAGCGAGGTGTCTCCATGCTCTGGGGGGCGACGCTGGTCGCCCGGGAGTGGAAGTCACGGGTGGGATCGGGCTTGCGCAGGTGCCCGCTGTGGAGATCGACGACACCGACAGGAGTGCACAGGGCGTAGGGGTCTCCGTCCAGTCTGTCGGGATCCACGGAGATGTCCGGCGAGGCCTTCGCCTGAGTCAGGAGGGCCTTCAGCCCGGTCGTGGACAAGGTACGTCGCTTGTGCTGCGCAAGCTCGCGGTCGCCGAAGACTCCTCGCGGGTCGGTGGAGGCCATGTCCTCGGCCATCTCTCCAGCGGCCCACAGCGCGGCCTTCTCCCCTCCCCCGCGCTTCCACCGGTAGCCGTCCCAGGCGAACCAGCCCAGACCTTCGACATGACGGAACTGGTCGTGATGCAACTGCACGAAGAGACGCGCGTTTCCCCGGTCAGAGAGAGAAGGAGGCACCAAGGGAGCAGGGAAGGGGGAACCGCCCATGGGAGTGGGCGCAGGAGCGCTTACGGAGCCCTGGGCGGGCAGACGGGCGGGACCGGCGACCAGCTCCGCCGACTCCAGGTCGAGCATCTGCTGAGCGGCGGCCTGCGGATCGAAACGCGGCGAGCCTTCGGCACTGCTGCTCATGGACGTCCTTTGAGGTGGAGAGGGCGGACGGACCCTACGGCAAGGGCGTCGTCGACGATCTTTTCATTCCGGGATTGTTGCCAAGGGCGGGCGTAGTGGGCGACACGTATAAGTCGGTCACGAATGGCAGCTCGGTCCAGGTGCCCTGCGCCGACCAGCCCGCCGGCGGTATAGGCGGCTCGATTGAGTTTCTCCGAGAAGCCCGTACCTTCCGGGGCGGCAGCACATTCCGCGACCAGCGCGATCAGAGGATCGATGAGTTGGTCGGCAAAAGCGGCGCGCCGCCGGCCCCGCGGCTCGGGAGCCGCGGTCACGACGTGATCGACGGGGAGCTCGGGCTCGATCACGTGATGTGTGCGACGGAGCTCGCGCTGGAGCCACTCGGGCAGCACCGCGGGGTGACGCGCCGTGCCCTCGGCACGATAGACACCCTTCGGCGTGCGGGTTCCCGGAGCGACGATGTAGCCGCCCTCGGCACGGACGTCCACCTGCCACGCAAGGGCCGTGCGCCGTGCGGACCCGGTCGAACACCTGTACCTGAGGGAGGGGTCGGCATTCCGATACCAGACATGTAGGCCGCCCGAGGGGGTACGCACCCGCAACGTGTCCTCGTCCTGAGCTGGAGAGGTTTCTCCCCGATAAGCCGCCAGCAAGGCCAACGTGTCGAAACCTGAGGCCAGGCCGTCGAGCTGTACTCGCTCAGGGATCGGGATACCTGGAAGCAGCTGTCCTCGGGAGGGGACCTCCGCCTGGTGTGCGTCGATGTCGATGACGACGAGCCCTGCGGGGCCGCAGGCGACTCCCACTCCTGAGGAAGGGGTTTCACCCCACCAACGCTCGATGAGGCCGGGATCGGTCGTGGCCGCATGGAAACCGTGACAAGGGCGGCCTGCGGGCAGGCAGGGGCACGACGCCGGTTCGTGCCTGGGGCCCGTGCCGCAGGCGGTGCAGTTTCGGACAGGTGTCTTCCGCCCCGGGGTCAGGGGATGAACCGGCCAACCTCTAGCTGCACACCACCGGGCGACAGCCCGCGACGACCCAGGCACGGCGCTGACTTCACTGTCGTGGCTCTCACGTTCGCGCGCCACAGGAATCGTCCTTGTCACTTCTGTCTGCCCGATCACTTCACACACCTGACGTGGGCGGCCGCCTCCTGGCAGGGACCGAAGAGACCCTGATGCGAGAAGAGTCTAAGGCTCGCCGTCGAGAAAAAGAGTCTGCCTGACCCGCGCGCCGTTTCTATCAGTTCGGTGGGTCCCTTGGGTCCCTTGGGTGGGGGCTTGCCCTCACCCAAGGGGCTGGAGGGACTGAAGAGCTAGGTGAACCTTGCCCGATGGGGGGCGAGGACAGCTGCCGGGAGCAGTCGAGGGACCAAGGGGCCAGGGACCAGGGGTGAGGGGCTGTGCATCTGCGCAGTCCCTCACCCGGTGGAGCGCATCATTGCAGGTCAGAGCCATTCGCTCACTCTTGCCAGGGACTGTAGGGACTTAACGTCGCCATTATGAGCTGTACTAGATGCATGTTCATATACGCACGCGCGTACGAATATATCTCTTGTACGCGTCATAATAGTGAAGTTGAGTCCCTACAGTCCCTCTCGGAATTGCCTCCGAGGCTTTGACCTGCCCAAACGCCGAGGGTCCAACCTCAGGGACCAAAAGGCGCAGTCCCTCCAGCTCCGGGGTCGGCCCCTGTCAGACCCTTGGATCCCTCCCCCGCACCGCACAAAACGGGAACCGCGGCCGGCTTTCGGCCACTCCCGGGAGGGGGCGTGACTGAACCCTTTCGGTTCCTGTTGCCGTTGCACGGATGTGCCCCAACGTTTCTCTTGCCCCAGTGGCGAGGTGTGCAGCTCAAGCGATACGTTGCTCCGCCCACAGGAAGCCTTGATGGGCCTTTGAAATGTTTTTACTATGAGAGACTCACACCGCTCTCCCGGTGCTGGTCAGAGTCGGTGCCCCCGCGCATTCGAGGATCTTGAACAGTTGACGGCCGACCGCTCGTTTCAGGCACCGTTGTGCGGGTGTGACCAGCTGATTGCGCAGCTCGGCCTGTTCATCGTCAGGGGCGGGCCTTGGAGTCCGCGCACTCGCCGTTCCTGGCGATGCCGGACCGCCTGGCCGACATCGTCTCCGGACTGCTCTGAACCGCGACGGAGCCGGTCGGTCGACATTCAGCAGCCATGACGGACCGACAGACAGAGCCCGGCGCCGCCCGCCACGGGCCACGTCAGGCACGGAGTGTGCCCTTTGTAGTCCGGGCCCCGTGCCGCACGAACGGGCATCGCTGCCCGGTCCCGGGTGACGCGCCCGCCGCACTGACGGCGTCGCCGATAGCGGGGGCCCGGTACCTCCTGCCCGCACGGCGTGCGTGGTGGCCGGCAGCGGCACGATGCCGCCGGAGCTTCTCCGGCGGTCGGAGTTCGGCGATCGCGTACTTGCGGGCGTGCGGAGTGTGCTCTGTGGTCAACCTGGACGACGGATCGCCGACCTCTCCCCCGGCGAGGCCAAGCCGACGTCCGCGACGCCGCGATCATCGCTGACGCCGCCCGCACCATGCCCTGCGCGCCATCAAGCTCACCGACGAGACCATCGCCGAGCTGGAGATGATCGTAGGCTTCGACGACGCCCTCGCCGGCGAGGCGACCCGCATCGCCAACGGCCCGCCCGGCCTGCGCACTCAGATCCCCCGGCACCTGGAGCGCGTGCTGGGACCAAGGCTGGACCACCCGGCCGTCCTCGCGCTGCTGGAGCACTTCGGCTCACCGGCTGCCCTGCGCAAAGCCGGACGCCGCCACCTGCTGAACATCGCCAGGCCCAGAGCCCCGCGTCTGGCCGAGCGCCTGGTCGAGGACCTCCTCAGCGCCCTCGACGAGCAGACCGTCGTCGTCCCAGGCCCCGACGCAGCCGCATTGATCGTGCCGAGCCTGGCCGGCACCTTGCGAGCCGTCCTGGACCAGCGCAAGCTCCTGGAGAAGCGGATCCAGAAGCTGCTGGACGAGCACCCGCTCTCGAAATACCTCACCGCCATGCCCGGCATCGGCACCAGGACCGGCGCCCGTGTCCTGATCGACGTCGGCGACGCGAGCGCCTTCCCGACCGCCGCCCACCTCGCCCTCCTACGTCGGCCTCGCCCCCGCGACCCGCAGCTCCGGCTCATCCATACGCGGCGAGCAACCCTCCCGTCGCGGCAACAAGCAGCTGAAACGGGCATTCTTCGTGGCCGCGTTCGCCTCTCTCAACGACCCGGCCTCCCGCGCCTCCTACGACAAGAAGATCAGCCAAGAAAAGCGCCACACCCAGGCCCTCCTCTGCCTGGCCAGACGCCGGGTCGACGTCCTGTTCACCCTGCTCCGCGACGGCACCTTCTACGAACCCCGGCCCGCCGGGTCAGCCTGAATCGCCGAGAGTCCGCCTTGCTTCAGCCCACAGCTGCTCGAACTCCTCAGCGGAGATCTCGGCTGCCTGGGGCTGGTCCTGCCAGCCGTCCATGGGGCCCTCGGCGAGAACGCCGTACTGCCGCTCATAGCGGCACATGGCCGCAAGGTCGGCATGATCACGCAAGTGCAGCACCTCCGCCAAAGATGCAGCTACCACCGGCCGTGAATCCTTCCCCCGGACCTCAACCTGACGCGCCGTCCAGCTTTCGTCATCGGCCTCGAAGTACAGCCACAGGTCTTCGTCTTGGTAGTAGGTGCGGAACCAGGTCGTCATGTCGCGATCCTGACCCACGACCTTGACCAAACCCATAGGTGCACCCCCCCCGACTGGCCTGGGAGATATGTACGGGCGAGCACTGGTGGGCGACGAACGGCCGGTCAGTCCCATGTTTGAGACGCGGCCGTGCCGCGTTTCCGGCCTGTACGCCTCAGGGGCGAGCGCTGCCTCGCCCGGGACAATAAGAAGGGACCATGCCCGAACTCACTGTTCCGGCGGCCCCCGACAGGGCCGTGCGCGAGGTGCTCGGGCACGGCGCGCACGGCGTCGCCGTCGTCACGGCCGACGGGCCGACCGGCCCCATCGGTCTCACCTGCCAGTGCTTGATCTTGTCGAAGACGGCCCGCAGCCTTGGTTCTCCGTTGGGCAGCGGCTTGTCGAAGACCTTCTTCCCGGCAGGCCGTCGTCGTCCCCGAAACCGGCACCCTCGACATTGTGGTCCCGTCGCTGGCCCGCTCGCTCGCCGCCGTCCACGAGCAATGGCGCTCCCTGGAGAAGCAGATCGAGGCCTTGCTGGAGGCTCACCCTCTTTCCCAGGTCCTGACGTCGCTCCTCGGCGTCGGCGTCAGGACCGCCGTCGTCCTGCGGGTCTCCGCCGGCGACGAAACCTTCTACGAACCCAGAACCTCACGCGTCACTTGACCAAAGACGTAGAGGCACTCACCTTCGTGGGCTATTACGGCGTAATAGGCGAAGTCTTCGCTGGTCCGATGAAGCATCTTGGCAAGCGGGCGCCCCTAGAGGTGCCCGGTCAGTCTGTCCGCTGACCTGCTCGGCTTCGTGCCCGTCCCCTTGCCTGGCCAGTCGGGCAGGTTGTGGCCGGTCAGTACGACCGGCTATGAGGGCAGGGCGGCGACCGCCTACCGTGCTTCGCCACCGCGAGCCCGCCCATCCCCCGAACATTCCGGTTGCCGCTTGAGCTGGATGTGTGGTTGACCCCGTGCTGAAGCACGCTCCGTGGCATCTCCGATCTGTGAAGTGACAGCAGCCGTCCGATGCCGACTCCGTCGAGTTCGCTGATGGGCGGGAGAGGATCGCTGGGGCCTTGAACGCGCTGGCCTGTGTGCATGAACAGCGCGTCCTCGTACGGGCGTCGATGCGGTCACCGTTCTCGTTGTCGGCGCCGGCGGCGTCAGCCCGGGCTTGCCGCCTGGTCAGCAGCATGGGCCAGGTGCCGTCGCGCTGCCGGCGGTGGAAGAGTCCCTGGACCGCCTGTCATGGTCGTACTCCCGCGGCAGATCCCTCCACGGAGCACCGGTCCGCCCTCGCCCCCCGCCACCGGATTCCATCGATCAGCTTCTGACGGCCCACCAGCGGCCTGTCCAACCTCGCGCCCGGCAGCAACGGCTCCAGCACCGACCACTGCTCGTCGGAAAGATCCCCTCGCCCACATCAAGATCATCACGATGGGGGACGGCGAGCCGACTTTCAGAACACGGGCCTGGGCAGCTGGTCGACCAGCCCAGCACGGTCGCTCCGGGCCTCTCCCGCCGTGGGGCCGGACCCGGCGCGGACCTATTACGGCGTAATAGGTCCGCGCCGTTGATCATCCTTCCTTCGTAGCAGCGCGAGAGCGAATCAGAGTCTGGGAAGCAGGACCGCTGGGGCAGGATGTCGGCATGAGGCATCGGCGCTTGTGATGCCGGACGGCGGAGAAGGTCCTGATCTCGGTGCGGCCCGATCCGCGCAAGAAGTTGCCATCCCGTCCGACCCGTATGGATGCGTTCAAGCCGGTGATCGACCAGATGCGGGCGGGCCTGGCTCCGTGCAAGCAGCGCTTCACCGTCATGTGGATCTTCGACCGGCTGGTGGACGAGTTCGGCGCGGACGAGGTGTCCTGCCAGAAGGTCCGGGGGCCGGCCTACGTGGCCACGCGCCGTAAGGCGGTCCGCGTCGAGGCCGGTACCGGAACCGACTCCCCCGGCCTCGCCACCACCCGCGCTCGCTCCGAACAACAGAAGGCAGCCAGCTGAACGGCAGGAAGTGCCCCACCGGCTTCTCAGCTCCTCGACAGGCGCCGACGCCACCATCCTGCACGCAGTCCACGGGCTTGCCAGTAGAGGTGAGGGCTGAGGGGAAGACTGCGGCGATCGACATCAGCGTCCACGCTGGCCACTACCCGGCCAAGGTCCGATCGAGGGCCGCGCGGAAGCCACAGCAGAACGTCCTTCGGAGTCATATGCCACCAGAGGACCACAGCACTCACAGGCCATCGCCGGATCAGGCAGAAAGCGGCCTGGCGGATCCACATACCACTGATACTCAGCCAGGGCGGCAGCCACAGCTTCCGGCCATAGCCGGTCGTCCTCCAAACCTCCAGGGTGAGGCCGATACCGGCGAGGCAGCCGTTCACCCGGCTTGTCGCAGGCCATCCCTGCCATCGAAACCCGCCCGGAGCCGCGGCCGCTCCTCCCAGCGGAGGACTCGATGCCCCTCGCAGGGGTGATCATCAGACACTGCTTCAGGCCGATCCCTGGCGCCGGCTGGGCAAGGAAGATCGGCCCATGCGCTTCAAGACGCTTCATCCATCCCCGACGGTCGGTGACACCGCGCGGCCGGTCCCCAGGTGGGCCATCCGCTCCGCCCAGGTCATACCCCTGGCTGTCCTGCCATCGTGCCTCTGGCGCCTGCCGTTCGCTTTCGACTACGAGATGGGCCAGGTCTACGCAGTCCACAAGACGTGGCACTGGTGGGTGATCCTCTACGTCTTCGGGCTCAGCCTTCTCTCCGAGGGGCTCGCCTACCTCTCCTTCGGCCTGGTGGCCGGATGGGGCGAAGTGGCTCCTTCCTGGATCCCGATCATCGGTGGCCGACGTATTCCACCGCTCGCAGCCATCGTCCCGGCCACCTTGGGCGGTCTCGCGCTGATCGCGCTGTGGGATCCGCTGCCGCTCGCCTTTCTCCACATCGGCGGGGTCCCCCTCGTCGAGTACTCCAACGGCTGGTGGAAGGCTCTTGCGGCTGCGGCCACTCTCCCGTTGATTCTGTGGGGCCCGCTTCTCCTGGCTCTGACGTACGCGTACTACCAGCGCCGTCGTGGAGAGTGACATGCGGTCAACTTGACTGTGTGGAGTCGGTGCCGTTCGCCTGACAACCGGCAGATGCTGTCGGTAGCCCTGTGCTGTGAGGTAGGCGCAGGGCGGCGGCTTGACCGACGCCGAGAGGGCCGCGCGGGAGCGGATCCGGCTTCAGGCCGTGGAACGCTTCGAGAGCGGGGAGAAGAACAGGGAGATCGCCACCGCGTTGCGGGTGAGCCTGCGTTCGGTAGAGCGCTGGCGCCGGCAGTGGCGTGAAGGCGGTGCAGCAGGTGTCGCCTCGAAGGGCTCGCCCGGCAGGCCGAAGCTGTCCGAGGCACAAGTCAAACGTCTGGAGCACGAGTTGGAGCGCGGACCGCTGGCCTATGGCTGGGAGGACCAGCGGTGGACTCTCGCACGGGTGAAGGCGTTGATCGGCCGGCTGTTCCACGTCTCCCACACCGTGGAGGGCACGTGGGTCCTGCTCCAGCGGCACGGCTGGTCCTGGCAGCAGCGGCCCGCCCGGCCATCGAACGCGACGACCCGGCTGTCGAGTTGTGGAGGAAGGAACGGTGAGTCACGAACGACCTCACCGACCGGTCCGCTGTGTCGGCCCCGGCTTCCAGACGGACCAGCGCATCCAGCCGGTGTTGCCGCCGGAGTAGCCGCATCGGTCATCCACTGCCGACCCGCTGGCTATTACGCCGTAATAGCTTCGGCGCATCACGGCCGTGCCTCACTGTGCATCTGATGCGAAGTCCGGGGCATCCCGCGGTGCCCACGGGTCGGGTCCACCTCCGGGTCGAACCGGGCGGGAGGGGGAGGAAGAGGGGGCCAGTGAACTCGGCCGACCTATTACGCCGTAATAGGTTCATGAGGCCTCGCCCGAAACCTGGAGGCACTAGCTAACGTGTCGGTGTACCAGATGATCTAGAACGTTAGTAAGGTAGCGCCATGAGTATGCCAGCCGCCTCGAACGATCGAGCCAAAGTCGTCTCCAAACTGCCGGGATGGCTTCGGCAGAACCTCAAGGTCAGAACCGCCCAACTGGGCATTGAGATCCAGATCGCCGTTGAGCAGGGCATTGCCGCCTGGTGCGATCTCGCCTCCGCCACAGCCTCGGTCGCTACCGCTGGAGCCGAGTCCTTTTCGACTTTCCTGCCGCCGGGGCAGTGGGAGGAGTTCCGAAGGATTGCGGAAGACCGGCGCGTCTCCCTGATCCAGGGGCTCGCCCAGTCCGTCCAACTCTGGCTCGACACGCACCCGACGCCCGATGTCCAGCGTCCTGAGATCACCCGGCGCATCGTCGTCTGCAACCAGAAGGGGGGCGTGGGCAAGACCGCCATCACCGCGGGAGTGGGGGAGGCGCTGGCGGAGGATTCCAACCGGCTGTTCCCCGCACGCGTCGCCAAAGCTCTGGCCATCGCGCTTCGTGCCGGCGAGCCCCAGGGCGACGCACCCGAGCACGGCAACGATCCATTCGACATCGAGAAGCTGCCCGGCCGCGGACTTCACGTCCTGCTGGTCGACTTCGACCCTCAGTGCCACCTCACCAACCAATTGGGCGCGACGCCGCTGGCGATGAACGGTGACAGCCTCACCAACCACATGGCCGGTGACCCGAAGGGTGAGTTGCGAGACCTGATCGTCTCTGTCGACGAGGATCACTTCGGAGGGCGGCTCCATCTGCTGCCCGCCTGCCACGATGCCTTCCTCCTGGACGTCCGTCTGTCTGCGGTGCGTGCTCGTGAAGCTGCCTTGGAGCGGGCCTTGATGCCGCTCGAAGCCGATTACGACGTCATCATCGTTGACTGCCCGCCCAGCCTGGGGCTCAGCATGGACGCCGCCGCTTATTACGGGCGTCGGCGTGACGGTGAGGGGCCGGGCCAGTCCGGAGCCCTCATTGTGGTTCAGGCCGAGGACAGCTCCGCCGACGCCTACGACCTGCTGACGAACCAGATAGAGGATCTCCGTAACGACCTCGCTCTCGACATCGACTACTTGGGCATCGTGGTCAACCTCTACGACAGCCGACGCGGATACATCGCCACATCGTCTCTGCAGGGATGGATCGACATAAAGGATCCGAAGGTTGTCGGTCTCATCAACGACCTGAAGGAACAGAAGGAGGCCGTCCGCATGAAGCAGCCTTTGCTGAGTTACGCGCCCTCTTCGCAGCAGGCCGTCGCCATGCGTGCACTGGCCCGGGAGATTTCATGAGCAAGGCCGATCAACTGGGGAACGGACGCTTCGGAGGCAGTGCCCGGCCACTCAGCGCCCGCCGGGCCGCCATCGGAGCCGCCACCGGTGTGCCGACGGAAGGGGTGGCCCCTCCGGCCCGACTCCCGATCGTGCGGATCAGTCCCAACCCGGAGAACCCTCGTACCAAGCTGGGCGACCTCACCGAACTGGTCGGCAGTCTCAAGGAACATGGCCAGAAGCAGGCCGTCACGGTTATGAACCGTGACGCCTACGTCAAGGCCAACCCGTCGCGCGCCGATGATCTCGACCCCGATACCACCCACGTCGTCGTGGACGGCAGCAGCCGACTGGCGGCGGCTCGGGAGGCGGGCCTCACTCATCTCAACGTCATGGTCGACGACGAACAGGGGAGTGACGGCGACGCCATCCTTGAGTCCGCGCTGGTCGCCAACGTCCACCGCAATGACCTCGATCCCCTGGATGAGGCACGCGCTCTACAACGCCTGCTCGCCATCCACGGCTCGCAGGTCAAGTTGGCCAAGCGGCTGAGCAAGTCACAGGGTTGGGTTTCCCAGAGAATCGCTCTGCTCAATCTGACTCCCGAACTCCAAGCAGTCGTCGGGGAAGAGCCGGTCGAACTTCTGCGCTCGGTCGCCAAGGCACCGCAGGACCGCCAGGAGGCTGTCCTCCAGGAACTCAAGGCGGAACGAGCGCGCAAGGAAATCGAGCGGCGGACACCTCCACCGGTCGTGCCCTCCGAGAAGACGGAGCCGGAAAACGCGGCCGCGTCCATCCCCTCCGCTTCCTCCGCTTCCTCCGCTTCCTCCGCTTCCTCCGCTTCCTCCGCTCCCTCCGTTCCCTCCGCGAACGTCGGAGATCTGGAGGACCACGAGGAGCGGGACGGGAGGAACCAGCCGGATGAGAAGGATGAGGGCGAGGGTCCGGAGGCCGTGGCGGCCGGTCAACCGGCTGCGACTGTTCCGCCGACCCGTGTGCCCCAGCGCGAGGCACGGAGCAGCTCATCCAACGGCGACGTCGTCAATGCCCCGACGAGGACAGTCATGGCTCGTGCCGAGCGTGCGCAGGCCGACCCGGTCGAGCGGGTGGAGACTGTCCCCGATCCGCGAGCCGCTGGGGGAGAGGCCTCAGACACCGACGAGGGCAGGGCCGAATCGAGGACCACTCGACAGCTCCCGTACGACGACGGAGCGTCCGTCGCCATGCACCTGATCCAGAGGATGAGCGAGACCGAGTTCGACAGGATGCTCAACATCCTCAACAAGCATCACAGCGAGCGTGGCGGGACTCGAACCAGCGCTCTCTGAATGACTATGCCTGTGGTCGGCACGAGCACTGCCTCGCGCCGACCACAGGCATAGTCATTACCTCCGTCGAGGGTCATGAAGAACCGGAGGCACGGCCAGGATGACCGCCACCCAGCTGCTCTACGCCTCGCACCCGACTGACCGCTCGGGTGCCGCGCTGGAGACCGCAGCTCAGCCGGCCAAGCTGGTCGGCATGGCGCAGCCCGTCTTCGCGCCAACGCGTAAGCAGATCCCTGATCGGCGACTGGGGGAGCGGGTCGTTGTTCCACTTCGGCGGGCCACCTGAGACGCTCCGCGGATCGCGCCGTATGTACATCATGTCAATGATTGCTGTGTCGTCCGGCGGGGGAGTGGCCCCCCGCCCGCCGCTTCGACCTGGTAGTCGGAGCCGACGGCATGCACTCCACCGTGCAGCGACTGGCGTTCGGCCCGGAGGCGGAGTTCTTCCGGCACAAGGACCGCTACTTCGCCTTCGCCGACTCCGACGCCGCGCTCGGTGAGGACCGATGGGTCACGATGTTCAACACGCCAGGCCACATGGCTGGCATCTACCACCGGGACCTGTCCGTCCACAAGCGGCTGGTCAGCGAGGCATTCGGACACAACGCGACCTGGCGGACCAGGGAACTGCTCGACTCGGCCCTGGCCGACCCCGAGTTCTACTTCGACGCACTCGCCCAGGTGCACATGCGGTCCTGGTCCAACGGTCGCGTCACGCTCGTCGGCGACGCGGCCTGGTGCGCGTCCCCGGCCTCGGGCGCGGGCGCGGAGCTCGCCCTCGTCGGCGCGTACCGCCTGGCCGGCGAGCTTGCCACCGCAGGAGGTGATCACCACAAGGCCTTCGCCCGCTACGAGGCCGCCCAGCGTCCGCTGGTCGACAAAAAGCAGCAGATCGGACCCAACGTCCGCCTTATGGTCCCCAAGACCGCTGGCGGCAAAGGAGCGGCGTCACGGACAGGAGTCCGGGGCCATCGCTGAATGAGCAGGAGGGTGAGTGTCGGCAAAGGACGGCGGGCTCAAGCGGTCAGCGCATCTGGGGTGTGTGCAGTTGCGGTACAGGATGTAGCGCCGAGAACAATCATGCTCGGTATCACAGCGAACGGTCCCGGTGTGGGCCTTCGGGGAAAGGTCGTTGAGCCCGCCACCCCGACGTCCTGGGCGCCCAGCGCGAGGAACGCGCCCGCGTCCGCAGCGAGAAGGGCATCCGATGGGGCGGCCGCTGACTGCCGACAGCGGCCTGACCCCTACCCTCCCCACACTCCTGGGCACAGCATCAGTGCGAAACCGCCCACTGCACCCCGCGATGCCGCGGCGTCTTGATCTCGTCCAGTAGCGCCACCCCAGATCCGCATGCGATATCCGATCCTGTGTACGAGGACGGTAGGCGGGAGGTGCCCGGTTACTTCAAGGGAACCGGTTCTATCGTCGAGGTATGAGCGCGCGCCTCTGAACGCCGAGATGTTCGACCCGCACTGCAGCCACCACATGCCTATCCGGGTCGGTGACAAGTGGAGCGGCATGATCCTGCGTTGCCTCGAGGACGGCCCTCGCCGGTTCACCGAGTTGAAGGTGCCGCTCACGGGCGTCGCCCCGAAGGTGCTGACCGAGACGCTGCGTGCGATGGAGCGCGACGGTTGGCTCACGCAGACCGCGTACGACGAGAACCCGCCGCGAGTCGAGTACGCCCTCACCGAACTGGGGCGTTCGTTGCTTGGCCCGATGGACGTGGTCTGCGCCTGGGCGCGCGAGCATCTCGACGAACTCCCGCGCATCGAGGAGCGCGCGCACCCGGCCCAGTGCCCCTCCCGGCAAGCCATTTTCCCGTCGCAACCCGGTGAACGTTCGCGGTCAGAGCAACTAGCCACGCTATTCGAACTGTTTGATTCTTCGCTCAGAACGATTCTCCCGAGAACGGGTCCGACGACTGAGGAGCGGTTTTCGTGTCCGAGCGTTTCTGAGAGGCGTCCACGGCCGCCTCAGGCGGCGGCCGACAGGTGGGGCACCGCCGAGCAGCTCGGCTTCGCGCTGCCATAAGTTCGCGCTGCCATAGGGAGGTCGTCGTCTGGTCAGGGCTGTCTCAAGGGCCGTCGGGCACCAACGGGAAGATGCCGACGGACCGGGCGGGAAGCCCACGGACTGGTCGGCGATCGCGAGCCGGAGCGGCAGACGGGGCACGCGTGGGCGAGGGCCTCGTAATCCTGCGTCTTGGTACCGGAGGGCACGCTCAGGCAATGGGATCGGCGGAACCGGAGCGTCGCCTCACGGGCGTCGGCCCAAATCTGTCGCGGCCATCACAGGGTCTCCGCCCTGGTGATGGCCTCCGGCAACTGCCCCGCGTCATGGCGGCGTCCGGTCTCGCGCCGCGCCTCAGGAGTCGGTCCACCTCCGTCCGTGCCGCGAGACGGCGCATCGGCGGTGTGCTGGACATGGGGGAGTAGTACCAGGTCCGGGGGCACCGTCCGGAACACCCCATGAGTATCGCCGGACTGGCCGGTCAGTCCCTGCGGCTCGAGGGGTTCGAGCACACGTGTGCTATCGAACGAGGGCACGTACAAATACGTGACGGATACGGCCACAGAGAGAAAGGTGGCGCCACTTTGACAGGTGATGCAGGGGGCCACCACGGTTACATCACCTCCTTAAATGGTGACGCAGGTGTCCTGGTCAGGAGGTGACCGAAGACCTTTTGACCAAGATGGGGAGCAACAGTCATGGCAGTCAGCTACACCGCCGTTGTCGACGTCGACGGAGAGGGCAGGAACGGCGGTCACGTCCGCTCCTCCGACGGCCTGCTGGAGACCAGCCTCGCCCTGCCAAGGAGCTCGGCGGTGCCGGCACGGCGACCAACCCCGAGCAACTCCTGGCCACCGGATGGGCAGCCTGTTTCCTCGGCGCCCTTCGCCGTGCCGCCTCCCTACGCAAGATCCGGCTGACCAGCACCACCATCACGGCCGAGATCACCCTCACCCACGGCGACGACGGCGAGTTCTCCCTCTCCGCGATCCTCACCCCCGTACTCGGCGGCGTGGACCAGGCAACCGCCGAGGAGCTCGCGCACGCTGCCCACCAGATCTGCCCGTACTCCAAGGCCACTCGCGACAACATCCCCGTCACCATCACAGCCGCCACCGCCTGATCCGTCCCCCCGGACCGCGGGTCCCGTGTCCCCTCCATGCCCCTGCACGGGACCCGCCCCTTCTCTGCCACACCCACACCACCTGCCGAAGAGCGAGGGCAGGACATGGGCCCGACGACGCACACACACGCAGCGCACCCCGGACACCCTTGTTCCGTCCCCGGCAGTGTCGTCCCTGCCTCCGGCGCGCAGCCCTGCCGGGGCGCGGCATGCTCCGAGGAGCGTGCACGGCCGACCCACGCGCAGGTGTGGAACTGGGCGGAGAGCGCAGCACTCTTGGGATACGGGCCGCCCGACTCCAGCTTCCTCTGACGGGCGAAGTCGCGTCGGCCCACAGGAAAGGGCCGGCCCCGTGACGCCCGCGGGTCCGCCGTACCCGGGCGGGGCGGCCGGGTGGAGACCCGAAGCCCCCGCCGCCCGGGCGGGCGACCGCACTACGACGGGAACGTCAGCGGTGCCGGCCGTGGGGCGTGAGGGCGCCCTCGACGGCGGTGGCCATCGCCTTCTCACCCGTGGCATTGGGGTGCACCGGTGCCGCCGGCGTCTCCGGGGCGAAGGTCTCGATCCACCGTTCGCCGGTCGGCTTGCAGAGATCGTGCCCGACGCTCGGCGTGTACGTGTTCACGTGCTGCGCCCCGCCGCGCCGCGCCTGGCGGGCCAGCAGGGCGTTGAGCTCCTTCTCCTTGTCGCGGAGCCAGGCGAAGTCACCCCCGGCCAGCGGTACGCTCCGGCTGGTGCAGCCCACTCCGTCGTCGGGGAAGAGGCCGGGGTAGCCGACCACCACGACGCGGGCGTGGGGCGCGCGGCGGTGGATGCCGCGCAGCACCTGCGCCACCTTCGGCCCGGTCTCGGCGATCGCGTCCGTGATCTGGTCCGTGCCGGTGCCCGTGTAGTGGGTCCGGCACGGGGCGCCCGCCGGGTTGCCGGACATGAGCTGGACGCAAGTCCCCAGCACCGTCGAGAAGCCGATGTCGTTGCCACCGATGGTGAGGGTGACCAGGTCGGTCCCCCGGTTGAGGGCGTCGAGCTGCGCCGGCACACCGTCGGTCTGCGGGGCGGTCATGTCGGCGGTGGTGGCCCCGGAGCAGGTGACGTCCGTCAGCGTCGCGGACCGCGACCGTGCCACCAGCGAGGGGTAGTTCTGGTCGGAGCGCAGGCAGGTCGCGTCGACCTGGGTGGGCACGAACGGCGCGGAGGCGTACGAGTCGTCGAGAGCGACATAGTCCACCTTGTGCCGGCTCTCCGTGGCCGTGCTCGCCGCAGCCGTTCCGGCCGGGGCGAGGGCCGCTGCGGAAGAGAGCAGTGCGGCACCCACCGTCAGCACGCGTCCCGCGCGGGAGGTGGGAAAGAGTCTTCTCAAGATCTGTCCTTCCGTGGTCGGTCGATGGCCTCCGCCCGAAGCGCGTGGGCAGTCGCATGCCACGTCCGGTCGACGCAGTGGACTGCCGTACAGGCGCATCTGATGGAAGGCGGAGTGCCCAACCTTCACACGTATCCGGAGACCGTCAGGTGCCTGGGACTGCGGTAACGAATTGGTCACCGATGTCGAACCGGGCCGACGGGACACCTCACGAGGCCGCATGGCTTAGGACCGACCGGCACATGGGGAGTGGGAGAAGGAGCGGGGCTGGGTGCGTGCAGCTGCAAGGCGGAGGAGGGAGGCAACACAGAGGGGGCTCCTCCCATGCCTTTCGGGCCGTGGGGGAGTTGTTGACTGACGACAACGCCGCAGATGTGCGCACCCAGCCCCGCGACGCCGCCCCCCATGTGCCGGTCGGTCTCAGGGCCCGCGCCGGAGGACCTGCGGGGACACACCGTCAGGTGACTGATGCGGCACATGCCGCGCGCAGCCGACAGGGAAGGCACGGCGGCTACCCACAAGGACGTGAGCGCCGTTGGTGGGTGTGGTTTCGACGCTCATGGCGGGGCCCACGCCCGGCACGTTCGTCCCCGGCGGCACAGCCTGCCGACCCCGTTCTTGTCCGCATGTCCGAACCATCGAAAGCGGGATCACAGCCGTGGACATGAAGCTCGAAGTCGTCGTTCTGCCGGTGGCCGATGTGGACCGCGTCTCCGGCCCGTTCCCCGACGAGACCGGCGCCGCCGTACCCGCTTTCCCCACGATCAGCGAGGTGTGGCTGCGCCTGCTGGAGACGAGGAGCAACTCATGACCACCGCACGCGACCTTGCGCTCGTCACCCTCGGCCTGTCGCCCGACCGGCCCGTGGGACAGGGCGACCTCTCCCTCGCGCTGTCGGGAGCCGAAGCCGTCGATCTGCTGACGTGCGGGGCGCTGACCCTGGATCGCGACCGCATGGTGCCCGGTCCGCGAATGGAGACCGGCGACCGCCTGCAGCACTGTGCTGCTCGGGCCCACGTGACCCCGGTCCTGCTGGCCAAGGAGATCGCCGGCATCGACGCGGTCTCCGCTGGCCGCCTCACCCGTGAGGTGCCGCTGCTGTTCGGCGGTATGGCGCGGGCGTCGTTCGACCGCGTCGCCAGAGCAGGCCGGGGATATATCGGCCCGTCGGCAGGCCGTACCTGGTCGCTCTCTCGTACTTCGCCCTGGGCGACGGGGACCTCGACCGTGCCCATGTCTGTGACTACTACCGGCCGACCGGACCGGACGGGGCCAAGGCGAGAGCCACCGAGGTGAGTGGGGGAGTGGAGGCTGTGCAGGCGACGGTCAGAGCCTTCGAGGCCTTGGGTGCCGACGAGCTCATGCTCCACCCGACCGTCGACGACATCGGCCAGGTGGAACGACTGGCGGTGCGGTCCTGGAGGAGGATTCCTCGCACATGTCCGGGGTCCCGCGACGGACAGCGTCGCGCGAGGCGCACACCCGGCGTCCCGCGGGCAAACCACCGCGCGCGGGACGCGCGGACGTGTCAGTCGGCCGCGTTCGGCTGAACGACGGTGTACATGACGGAACGCTGCTGCTTGTGACGCTGGATCCGTCCCTTGGCAACGAGGGATTCGAGGGTGTTCCGCACCACCTGCGGCGTCGGGTTGCGGTCCGGGTGCTTCTCCAGCAGTTCGTCCCGCAGTTCCTTCGCCAGGCGGGGCTCGTCGTAGTTGCCGAGCAGATCCATCAAGAGGTCACCGAGCAGCGGCTGGCGCGACTTCCCCTTCGCGCCAGCCTTCGCCGCAGTGCCCGCCCGAGTGGCCCCGGCCGAGCGTCGCGCAGAGGCTTCGGCGGGGGTTCGCTTCACCTTTGCGACGACGGGCTCGTCCTGCAACTGCTCGGGCAGACGTGACGGGTCCGCGAAGCCCTTGTACCGCTCGGCGAGGTTCAGAATGTCCGTCAGGAGGGCCTCATCCTGCTTCAACACCGTGATCCCGTCCGCCAGTTCCTGCTGTCGACGGCGGTTTTCCTCCAGGTCCGACGCGGCTTGTTCTACCAACCGCGATCGGAGCGTGGCGGCTGATTGGCTGGTCACAACCGATTCACTCCCTCGATATGGATGACGTTGCGCATGGTACCCACGCCGAGGGTCCCGTGCAGATAAGTGTCGACGCCAGGCGGTCGCCGGGCATGTTCACCCTTCACGATAAGCGTCGATGTGCTCGCGCATGTAGCTGGCGTCGGCTCTTCTTCGACCGCTCGAGGCGCATGGCAGCCCTCCCCACAAGGTTCCCTCCGCAGAGAGTGCCCGGCAAGTGTGTCGTCGAACCGTCTGTGACGGCCCCTTATGGTCCGTTGTGTGTCGGACGTGGCCACGGTGGGCCCGGATGACCGGGCCTGCCTGCCGATATGTCCCGCTCTCCGGACGGGTGTGGGCCGGGGCCCGCAGTCCGGGAGCCGCAGAGGAGCGTGCCGATGCGCCTCGTGGGGCTGGATCCGTCACCTGGCGGCATGCTCGCGGGCCACCAGGGAGGCCTCCTTGGCCGGACCGTGGTGCACGGGTCCGTGGCCGGGAAGCAGCCCGTCCGCGTCCACGCTCTCGATCAGGGCCAGGGAGTCGAGGGCCCGGGAGCGGTCGGTGTGGAACATGGCGGGCAGCAACTGCGGTCCGCTGATCCGCGACGTGGGGTGCGCGGTCACCAGGGCGTGGCCGGTGATCAGGATGCCGCTCCCGGGCAGGTGGTAGGCGCAGTGGCCGTTGGTGTGGCCCGGTGTGTGCACGGGAATGGGGCCGCCGGGCAGGTCGAGCGCCCCCGGTGCGGGGAAGGCCTGCGGCTCCGAGACCGGCACGTGGGCGGTTCCCCCGGCGCGCAGGGCGTGTACGGCCCAGGGGAGCACACCGGGCCGCCATGCCTGCGAGAGAACCTGTCCGACGGACACCTGGTCGAGGTGGTCACGGCGGGCGTGCGGCACCTCGACCTGGTGCATCAGGACGGGTACTCCGTGCACGACGCGCAGGTGTTCGGCCGCCCCGATGTGGTCGTTGTGCGCGTGCGTGACCAGGACGGCGGCCACGGAGCGCTGGTTCAGCCCGACCACTTCCAGCGAGGCCAGCACGGCGTCGCGATCGCCTGGATAGCCGGTGTCGATGAGGGTGCAGCTGTCGCCGTCTTTGACGATCACCCAGTTGGTGTTGCTGCCGGACACCGAGTAGACGTTGCTCTCGACGCAGACGATGTCGTCGTCGCGCAGAACCTTCGGCATGGTCGTTCTGATCCTCTCGTCGCGGTCGGGTTCCCAAGGCCCTTCCGCTGCACCTCACCGACCCGCTCGCGGGGGACGGTCGCAATGCCCTCGTCACGCTGCACACCGGGTCCCGGCGGCATCACCTCATGGTGTCACGTGTGTGTGAAGAGCTGATACGTGTGCCAGTCGGACCCGGCGCTCGGGTCGCCCCCGGCCGCTCCAGCGCTGCCGTGCAGCCGCACGTCGAGGAGGGCCGGCAGGTGCCGCCGACGGCATCGCACACGGCATCCTTCAGCGCCATGACTGCCTCGCCCAGTTCGACCGGCGGGGGCGTGGGGGTGGCGGGGGACCGGGTACCGGATCGGTTGCGGCCCCACAAGGGGGCCCCAGCTTCGAGGAGTTCGTGGCGGCACGCTCACCCAGGCTGCTCCGGGTGGCGTGGCTGCTCACGGGAGACTCACACCTCGCGGAGGATCTCGTGCAGACGGTGCTCGCGAAAGTGTGGCCCAAGTGGCACCGGCTCGCCACGGAGAAACCGGAGGCATACGTGCGCAAAGCACTGGTCAACACGTACGCGTCGTGGTGGCAGCGGCGCTGGCTGGGTGAGATCCCGTACGAGCACGAGCGGATCCCCGAGGTCCACGGCGCTGAGGACCCGTTCGCCGCCGTGGACCTGGAGCGGTCGCTGTCGCTCGTCGTGCGGCGGCTGCCGACCCGGCAGCGGGCCGTGGTGGTCCTGCGGTACTTCGAGGAGCTGACCGTGCAGGAGACGGCGAACGTGATGGGCTGCCGCCCTGGCACCGTGAAGAGCCAGGCGGCCAAGGCGCTGAACACGCTGCGCGCGGAGTTGGCGACCATGCCCGGCGAGTGGGAGGGGAGCGAGAGCCATGGCCGTCGCGCCTGACAGCGGCACTGGGACGAGACGGAACTGGCGGTCCGTCGCCTCCTGGAGGCATCCGTTCCCTCGCCCCCGGCACCGGCGGACCGGATGGACCGGATCAGGCGTCGGGTGCGGCTGCGGCGCAGCCGCAGGGCTGCCGCCGCCACCGCACTGGTGGCCGTCGCGGCCGTGATCGGTGTGGTGTCGGGGCCACGTTCCCTGAGGGCACAGCCCGCAGCGTCGCCCACGGCGGCGACCGGTCCGGCCGTCGCGCACCTGCTCGGTGCGGACCTGTCGTTGAGGGTCGAGCTTTCCGAAGGATGGAACGCAGTGTCCATGCAGGACGTGCGCGGCACCTCTCTGGCGTTCATCTCCTCGCAGCCGTTGTCCCGGCCCGCACCTGGAGGTTGCGTGGCGTCCGCGCGCCAGTTGCTGCGCACCTGCCGCCCCGTTCCCCGCCTGGCCGAGGGAGGCGTGCTCATCGTCCTGTGGCCCACCGACGAGCCGCGGCGGCTGACGAGCGGAAGCGTTCCGCTCAGGATGACCGACCACGCGGTCGACAGATGCGCGGGTGTGGGGGCGGACGGCGAGACGACCGGCTACGGGAACGGCCGCTCGGCCTCGGCCGGGTCCTTCGACGTGTCGATCACCGTGTGCCGGCGCGGCGCTACGGCGAAGACGGCCGCCGCCGCGGCCCTGGATTTCCTGCACAGAACGTTCCCCGGCGACGCGGCCTGATCCTTGCCGGCGGGATGGCGCCACCCGCACCCCGGGGTACCCGGTCTTGGTCCGCCCCGCCCGGCGATCATGCCGGGCACGAAGTACACCGGACCCAACGGGGTGGTGAGCGTCCGGCGTTCGGCGAGAGCAGGAGCCGACGCCATTCGGCCGTCTACGCGTCCGGGTCCTCGTCGGCCCCCGCCGACTCCGGACGGCGGTGGCGGCCGGGTCGCCGCCGCCTGCATGTACCTCGGGCCGCTCGCCCAACTCGTCGGCCGGCGGCACCTGATGGCCACCTTGCACGAGTGGTCCGGCATCTCGCTGCCGCTGCCCTTCCTGCTCGGACTCTTCTCGGCCGACTTCCGCGCGGACCTGCGCAGACTGAACCGTTTCGCGGTGTACGACCGGCAGTGGCTGCGGGCCGTCCGCAGACGCAGGACCTCGCCCGAGGCGCGCCCGGCCGGCAAGTTCAACGCGGGGCAGAAGATCTACGCGGGCTGGATCGCCGGAGCTGTCCTGGTGATGATGTCCACCGGCCTGCTGATGTGGTTCACGGGACTGCTGCCCTTCATCTCCCGCACCAGCGCGATCTTCGTCCACGACCTCCTGGCCTGGGCGATCGTCTTTGTCGTAGTCGGGCACATGCGCAAGGCCTTCGAGGATCCGGACGCGAGGCTCGGTATGCGTACCGGGTACGTCAGCCGGTCCTGGGCGCAGCGGTACCACTCCCGGTGGCTGCGGGAGGAGCGCGGGAATGGCATGGCCGAGAGAGCGGACGGGGTGTGAGGTGTCCCCCGGGGGGAGAGGGCGATGTGGGCCGGAAAGACGGCCGCGGCCTCTTCCTGGTCGACGCGCTGGCGCACACCTGGCACACCTCCCCGAGTGGTCTGGGCAAGACCGTCTGGCTGGAGATGGACATCCCCCGGGCGGCATCGGGACCCGCCGAGTGACCTAATACGTCTGTCACGGGCCTCGGCCGGGGGCCCGTGGACGCGGACCGTCAACTGACTGTTGTCGGGGGCCCGGCGCAAGTCCAGAGTGGAACCGGCCGACGGCGTCCGGCCAATGACACCTGAATTCGAGTCCCCTCTTTCATCACCACCTTAACCGGCGATATGGTCCGGATCGGTCCTCGCGAGCCGAGGCTGCCTCGGGTTGCACACCCGGGTCACGGAGGCATGCACACGGATGTCGTCCGCGTGAGCCCGTCGGCCCAGCCATTGTCCTGCTCATGTGCCAGGCACATGTGTCGCCGCAGCCAGGCGTACACCTACTTCTCGAACGGAAACCCATGAGACGACTTCTGACTGTCCTCGCGGCCGGCGTGCCGCTGGCTGCGGCGGTGTACCTGCCGACCGCGTCGGCGGAGCCCCAGACCTCCGCTGCGTCCCGCCGCCTCACCACCCCTACCCCCACCTGGCGCGACGACGTGGAGCTGGCCGCGTGAACGTCAGCGAACTCCTGCGGCGGCTGCAGAGCGAACA
>NZ_JBFBCG010000044.1:0-70428 GCF_040683105.1 Streptomyces sp. NPDC051020
GTATCGGGGCGACCCTCCGCCTTGCGATCGCACGCACCAGACGCCGCCCGGCCCGCCCTACGGGCGGACGACGCTCCTTTCGAAACACGCCCTAGGCGCTGCCTTGCGGGCCGTTTCCTCTGGCCCGCCGGCGTGTTCGGTTCCGCACATCCATCGTTGAACTCTCGTTTCGCAGGAGATTGAAGTCCCATGGCTGAAGTTCTCGTCTATGTCGACCACGTGGACGGTGCCGTCCGCAAGCCCACCCTGGAGCTGTTGACGCTGGCGCGCCGGATCGGTGACCCGGTCGCGGTCGCGCTGGGCAGTGGTGCGGCCGGCACCGCGGCGGTGCTGGCCGAGCACGGTGCGGTGAGGGTCCTGACCGCTGAGGCGCCGGAGTTCGGCGAGTACCTGGTCGTGCCGAAGGTCGACGCGCTGCAGGGTGCGTTCGAGGCGGTGTCCCCGGTGGCGGTGCTGGTCCCGTCCTCCGCGGAGGGCAAGGAGATCGCGGCCCGGCTCGCGGTCCGGATCGGGTCCGGGATCATCACGGACGCCGTCGATCTGGAGGCCGGTGAGCTGGGTCCGGTGGCCACCCAGTCCGCGTTCGCCGCGTCGTTCACGACCAGGTCCCGTGTCTCGCGGGGCACTCCGGTCATCACGGTCAAGCCGAACTCGGCGCCGGTCGAGTCGGCCCCGGCCGCCGGTGCGGTCGAGACCCTGCCGGTCACGTTCTCCGCGCAGGCCACCGGCACGAAGGTGCTGTCCCGCACCCCGCGCGAGTCGACCGGGCGCCCGGAGCTGACCGAGGCCGCGATCGTGGTCTCCGGCGGCCGTGGTGTCAACGGTGCGGAGAACTTCCACATCATCGAGGCGCTCGCCGACTCCCTCGGCGCGGCCGTGGGTGCCTCGCGTGCCGCGGTCGATGCCGGCTGGTACCCGCACTCCAGCCAGGTCGGCCAGACCGGCAAGTCCGTCTCCCCGCAGCTCTACATCGCCTCCGGGATCTCCGGCGCGATCCAGCACCGGGCCGGCATGCAGACCTCCAAGACCATCGTCGCGATCAACAAGGACGCCGAGGCCCCGATCTTCGACCTCGTCGACTACGGCATCGTCGGCGACCTCTTCCAGGTCGTCCCCCAGCTCACCGAAGAAGTCACCTCCCGCAAGGGCTGATCCCCGTACAGCGCGCTGTGCGGTGGTTCCGCACGGCGCGCCTGCCTGTGCGAGTCGATGCCCGGGTGGTGTTGCTCCAGGCCGCGCCAGAACAGGTCGGCCAGCGCGCGGGCCATGTCCTCCAGGGTGGTGCAGTCGACGTCCACCGCCCGCTCGGTGAGGTAGTCCACCAGCAGGTCGATCACACTTGTGGGTGAAGCGCAGAAATCCTGGCGCCGTCCGGGTCCATCGGCCGGTCCCTGGACCACGCGCTGAGCAGGCCCCCGGGACCCTGCGGCTGAGCACAACTCTTGGCGGAGCCGCTGACGCACGCGGTTCCATGCCTCGAAACTCAGTCCCGCCCACCTCGTGCGACCTCAAACCGCATGGTGGCCCCACAACTCACCCCTCACCCATGGCCGCCCTTTCCACCCTGTGCGGCATGAGCCCAGGTCTTCAGGCGGGTCCGTTGTCGTCGGGGTCCGGTTCGGGCCGGAGAACGGTTCCTCGCCGCTCGCCAGGACCCGTGGCGCCGGGCTTCGGCGCGTCGTCCCGAACGGCGTGGCCGTCGGAGATCTCGCCGGGCCGGGTCACGGCGGGCCCGGTGCCCTGGATCTCGGTCCAGCTCGGGGAGTGCAGCCCGGACGACAGCTGGGTGTGGGTGACCTCGGCGGGCCAGCGGGTCCCGGAGTCGAGGATCAAGGTGACGGCGTCCCGCACCAGCAGCCCTTCGCCGCCGGGCGCAGTCAGCCGCGCCGTCCAGGACCGCTCGGTGCCTTGCGCACCGCGTCCCTGGACGACGATGATCTCCGCCCACACACGGACCAGAGTCCCGTCCCTGCGTTCAACAGTTGCCAGACCCTCGTAGGGGTTCATACCCCCAGTCTGCGCCGGCTCCGGGCTGTCGCGCAGCGAGGGGACCCCGCCGGCAGCACCTCACCGTCCATGCCGCTCGCAGGGCACCTTTCCCTCGGGGCCAAGCAGGGGAAGCCCGACGCTGCCCCGGGTGGCGCACGAAGCGTTGTGGGCGTATGCGTGGAGTGCATGCGGTGGTGCGCGGGGCGCCCCCCAAGCTGCCGCGCGCAAGGTCGGACAGCAGAAAAGGTGCGGTGTGATGCCAGCCGGGTCCAGTCGTGAGCGGGAGCGACAGTACGCGCACATCAAGGAGAGTGCCGAGAAGCGCGCTGTCTCCGAGGAGCGTGCGAAGGAAATCGCCGCGCGCACCGTCAACAAGGAGCGGGCCCGCTCGGGAGAGGCGAAGACGGCGAGCAGAACATCCCTGCGCGATCCAAAATCCGCCCCACAGCGTGGAGGCGAACGATCCCATCGCAGACCGCAGGGGCCCACCAAGGACCAGCTCTACGAAGAGGCGAAGAAGAAGCACGTCGAGGGCCGCTCGGCGATGAACAAACAGGAGCTGCGCGAGGCACTCGGCCGCTGACAGCCCTTCGTGCGGGGGCGAGGAGACGAATCCTGATGACGCCTACACGCCACGTCACTCCGGTGTGCGGAACACCGTGCTGGGTCAACCGCATGACCCGCAACCTGCGCGCCACACAGGACTTCTACTCGGCCGTTCTGGGATGGGAGTTCCGCCCGGGCAGCCTGGGAACGGGCTTCTCGGTCGCCTCCGTTCAGGGGCAACCGGTAGCCGGGCTGGCCGAGGTGGCGCCCGGTCTGCCGATGGCCGGGGTGTGGAGCCCGTACTTCGCCGTGGCGGACGCGGACGCCACCGCAGCGCGGGTCCGTGAGCGCGGAGGCACCATCGCCGTCGGCCCGGTGCGCTTCGGCCTGGGCCGGGGCGTGATGGCAGCCGACCGCGACGGGGCCGTGTTCGGCTTCTGGGAAGGCCGCGCCCTTCCCTGGTCGGCCGGTCGCGGCAACGCACCGGCCTTTCTCGAGCTGCGCACCCGCGACGCGTTCGACGCCGCCATCTTCTACGCCGAGATCTTCGACTGGGCCTCCGGCGAACCAGGCTGCTGCGAGGTCACCTACGCCTACGAGCAGGACACCGTCACCGTCCGCCACGGCAAAAACACTGTGGCCACCCTGCGCGGAGGCGGCGTCGGGGAATCTCCCGACCCCCGCGTGCAGCCACGTTGGCACGTGCACTTCCAGGTCGACGACGTGGAATCGGTCATCGCCGCCGCACGCGGGGCAGGTGGAACCGCAACCCCCGTGGCCCCCTCGCCCGGCGGCGGCACCGAATCCGTCATCAGCGACCCCAGCGGCGGCTTCTTCACCGTGTGGACCGAATCGGTACTCGCCGGGCCGGTGACCACAGCCGACCAGGAACCGGTGTGATCGATACCGGCAGACCGGCGAAGGCGCCGCCGCACAGCGGAGACGGAGATGCTCGCCGCGGCCGGTGATGAGGTCCTGCGGCCGCCGTCATCACAGGATCGGTGGTCCCGGTGTCCGGGGCCACCGAGGCGACGTGAGCGATCGCCTCGCTCCGGCCGGCCCGGCGCGGCGATCACTTGCCTGCGGTCCTGTCGGAAAGTGCAGCCGGTCACCGTGCCACCGACCCGTCCCATCCCCCGCCCTCGTCATCGCCCGGGCACTCGGCTACCTCGACAGGAAGACGACCCTCATCGTCACCGAGGCCGGAGCCCCCGGAAGGACTACGCCTCCGGTGACCATGCACGGCGAAGCGACCCCACCGCGGCCTTCGCGTCGGGCGAACGTTCTCACTTCCCGGCTGTCCTCACCTCACAGTGGTGACCATGCTGAACCGAGTAGCCGTCCTTTCCGACATTCACGGAGTCCTCCCCGCGCTCGAGGCCGTGCTGGCCGAGCCGGACGTGAGCGGCGCTGATCAGATCGTGCTCACCGGCGATATCACCGCAGGTCCGCAACCGGCGCAGGTCCTCGACCTGTTGACCAGCCTCGGCGACCGGGTCGTCTGGATCAGTGGCAACGCCGACCGCGAACTTCTGGAGTACCGCCGCGGGCAGCGCGACTCGATCCCTGATCCGATCGCGCCCTGGGCTGCCGAACAGCTGCGCGAGGACCACCTCGACCTCCTCGGTCGACTGCCGCGATCACTCTCCCTGCCCGTGCACGGCCTGGGCAAGGTGCTGTTCTGCCACGCCACCCCTCGGGACGACGAAGAGGTCGTCCTCGTCGACTCACGCCTCGATCGTTGGAAGGACGTGTTCGGTGGGCTCGACGCCGACATCCGCACCGTGGTCTGCGGCCAGACCCACATGCCATTCGTCCGCGTCGCCCACGGCCGACTGGTGATCAACCCGGGCAGCGTGGGCATGCCCTACGGACGGAGCGGAGCCCACTGGGCCATCCTGGGCCCTGGCATCGACCTGCGCGTCACCGACTTCGACATCGAGGCCGCCGTCACCCGGGTCAGCCAGGACTCCTCGTACCCCGAAATCGCGGAGTGGGCCGACTACTTCCTGCACGCGCGTGCAACCGACGCAGACGCTCTCGAAGCCTTCGGCCCCCGGGACGGACGCAAGCACGCAAGGTGACGGCCTCCTCTGTCTCCGACAGCAGACGGCACAACACCGACCACACCACCAACGAGACCTGCCCGTCTGCATCCCCTTCAGCGCACCGACCTGACCTGCTGCTCGGCGCCGGCACGTCGGCAGAGGCGCACTCTCCCATCCGGCTCAACGTGGCGTCCCGATCTGTCGCGTTCTCCCGATCTGTCGCGTTCTATGGTCAAAACTGACTGCCGGAGCGGGGCGTGATGAGCCACCCGGTACGACAACGGCCTCTGGCACCAGGCCTCGTCGGCGGAACACGTCGCCGCGAGTGCTGAGGCAGGCCGACGCGGACGCCGGCCACTTGGGCCCGTGGGCAACGTGGTTGGCCACGGGCGCCGTGACACAGTGGTGGGTGGACAACTACGGGCGGTCGGCATCCGGACCCGGCTTGTTGCCCGATCCCGCGCCGTTCGTCGCGCTGCGGAGACCCTGCGACGGGCAGGCCGAGGTGGCGCCGGCCCACAGGAGCCTGTTCAAGCGCCGACGCCAGGACGAACTCCAGCCGCAGGTTCTCAGGTCACGCAACGCCGATGATCCATCTACGTGTCTGGGCCCAGCAGCTGTCGTGACCCCGTGCGGCTCGACATCGCCGCGTCGGGCACATCGTGGCACACCGGGAACAGCAGCTGGGGATCGGCACCTCACCTGCGGGAGCACCGAAAGTCGGGGCGCTCACCAGCCATGAAGATGGCCCGCCGAGTACGGGAGCAAGGCCTGTCGGCACACGACATCGGCTTCGCGACGCCACACCCCGTCTGCGGCACGCCCGGGCCGTGGACGAAAGCGGTCCAGGGCTGTTCACCGGTTGTGCGCGTAGCACGAGGGCCGGGCCGTAGGAACCATTGGCGCGATCCTGTTCGGCCAGTTGCTCGACGACAGTCGATAACCGATCACCGGGGCGACCTGCTACAGGCAGGAATCCGGCGTTCGCTCAAGCGTGGTCAACCAGTTGCGCGTGGCCTTTCTGGCGCGCGCAGTGGGCACAGCAGAAGAACTGGCCGTTCGCCTGGAGACCATGCCCCAAGATCCGACATTGACAGTTTTCGCAGGACGGAGCGATCCGTTGGGCTGCGCACTCAAGGCTGTCGAAGATGTGAAGAACCCCGTCCGTACGCACCTCGAATGCCTTCTCGTAGTCATTGCTACAGACTTCACATACCGCCATGGTCGATTACTCCTCGCGCTGTGTCGGGCGTCTCTCTGGACGTTACGAGGCTGTGCTCAGCCTCATCCCAACGCAAGGCGACCAGCGGCATGGGCCTGCGTGATCACCCACCTGGACGCGGTCCCCGTCACGACAGCGCAGCACCGTCTCGTGCCACCTCGGGAAGGGCCTGTGCTCGCGGGAGAGCGCAGTGGCGGTCACGGCCCGAGCGCACTCGTGATCGTTCGAGCTGACCTCGCCCGCCCTCCCCCTGTGCGACGATGGCGCTCCGCGGAACTCCCGCCAACCCCCTTGCCGGTCGGTCTAAGCCCGAGGGCGCGCGATCAGCAGAGCCACGTCATCGTGGTGCTCCGGATCCCGCAGTGCGCCGAGAAGCCGGTCGCATGTCTCTTCCAAGGGGTACTGGGGGCCTTCCAGCAGCTGGAGAAGTCTGTTCAGGCGCTCGTCGATGGGACGTTCGCGGGTTTCGACCAGTCCGTCGGTGTAGAGGACGAGCAGATCTCCGTTCCGCAATCCGACGGTGCCGGCTTCAAAGGGAACGCCGCCGACGCCGAGGGGGACGCCGGTGGGCAGGTCGAGCAGTTCCGGGCGATGGCCTGTGCGTACGAGGACGGGAGGCATGTGTCCCGCTGTGGCGATGTGGCACTCCGCGCGGCGCGGGTCGTAGACGGCGTAGACGCAGGTGGCGATGTAGTGCTCCAGGCGTGCGGTGGTCTTGTCGAGCTGTCGGAGCACCTGTGCCGGGTCGAGGTCGAGGTCGGCCAGCGTGCACGTCGCGGTGCGCAGTCGGCCCATGGTCGCGGCGGCGTCTATCCCGCAGCCCATCACATCACCCACCACCAAGGCGGTCTTGTCGCCGTCCAGGGAGATGACGTCGAACCAATCCCCGCCGACCTCACTGGCAGCTCCCGCGGGTTCATAACGGGAGGCGACGTCCAGGCCCGCATGGTGCGGAGGGTGATCCGGGAGCAAGCTGCGTTGGAGGGTGACCGCAATGTTGCGTGCGCTCTGGAACCAACGCGCGTTGTCGATGCACACCGCGGCGCGGGCGGCAAGCTCACCGGCCAGGGTGGCGTCGTCCTCGTCGAAGGGCAGCGGGTTGCGAGCGCGTATGAAGTCCACGGCGCCCAGGACTTCGCCGCGGGCGATCAGTGGCACCGCGAGATACGAGTGGACGCCGGCCTGGGCCAGGAGGGCGGCGGCAGCCGGGTCGCGGGCGATGCGGGGAAGATCCTGATCGGTTGCGTGCGGCACCAGCACCGGCCGACCCGTGTGTACGCACTGCGTGACCAGGCGGTCAGCGCCGTACACGGCAAGGTCTCCGGGCCTGTCGGCGGCGCGGACGACCTCGGTGGGGTAGGCCGCTACAACGGCGAGGGCGCGGAAGAGTTCCGGGCCGGTCGCGGGCGCGGCCGAGCGGCGCAGGGCCAGGACGGAGTCGAGCACGTCGACCGCAACCACATCGGCGAGGTCCGGCACCGTGGCCTCGGCCAGCTCCCGGGCGGTCTGGTCCACCTCCAGGGTGGTGCCGACACGAGCGGAGGCGTTGGCGATGAGGGCAAGGCGCCGCCGAGCCCGTGCGGCCTCGGTGGCCGCACGGTGCCGCTCGGTGATGTCCACGACCGAGGCAGCCACCCCGAGCACCCGCCCGGCGCGGTCCTCCAGCCGGAAATATGAGGTGGACCACGCGTGCTCGGTCTCGGGTTCGGTGGGGGTGCGGCCGACGACGTACCGGTCCAGGACGGGGACACCCGTTGCCAGGACTTGGCGCATCACGGACTCGATGGCCTTGGTGTCCAGGAAGGGCAGAGCTTCATGGACGTTCCGGCCGATGTGGTCGGCGGCGGGCAGGCCGTTGATGCGGGCCAGGGCTGGGTTGACGGTCACGTACCGCAAGTCGGTGTCCATGACCTTGAGCCCGATCGGGGACTGCGAGACCAGCCGCTCGGAGAGCGCGAGCTCGGTTTCGAGCTGCTGGAGGGTGGTGTGGTCGGCCGCGATGCTCAAGGCATATACGTCGCCGAGGTGGCCCAGGAGCCGCATGTTGCGGAACTCGACCAGCCGAGTGGTGCCGTCCTTGGTCCGGATGGGGAAAGCACCGGCCCAGCTCCGGCCCGTGTCCATCACCTCGGCGAACAGCTTGATCACCAGATCAAGGTGCTCCTCGTGGACCATCAGGTGTGCCGCGTACTGGCCAAGAGCTTCCTGGGCGGTATAGCCGAACAGCTCCTCGGCCTGCGGGCTCCAGAAAGCGATCCGTCCGTCGGCGTCCAGCACCACCGCGGCGACAGTCAGCAGATCCAGCAGCCCACCCGGGCGTGAACACCCGGGGCGCAGTCGGCTGATGTCGGTCCGGAAGGATTCGATGCTGTTCATGCAAGGCACTCCCTCCGCCTGTCAACCGGCGCGGGGCCTCCTGCCGACCTTCGGTCGCGCCGGTCTCCTTGCTGCTCCGGATACCCCCATACTCCCCCGAGCCCCGTCGCCATCCCAGCGCAAGACGGTTGGCAGACCGGAGAGGACTCGTGTGACGGACAGCGGGCGGTACACGGCCTGCGGCTGCCCGTGACGGGTTATTCCTGGTCGTGCGGATCGAGCTGAATCGGGCACTCGTCGTCGGCGAGCTCCGTACATGTCTGCTGTGGCCCGGTGGGCCCGGCGCCGACATGTGCAAGTCCGTTTCCTCCATGAAACGACTGCACCGAGACCTTTGTCACTGCTCTGCGGACACGCCTCACGATCAACGTAGGATGGCCTGATTCGTGCGCTAAGCGCGAAGAGTTCCATAAATCTGGAATACGCCCTACTTATCTCCCGCTTCACACGCACGGAGCCACCCTCATGGACAACCTGTCCACCGCCGACACCGACGGCGCGATAGAGACACGCGGTATCGAACCTGTCCCGGACCATGAGCGCCGGGGCAGAGTCCGCGAACTCTTCCCGACCTGGGTCGCGGCGAACATCAGCGTCCTGCTTCTCACCATGGGTGCGGCCCTGGTGGTGTTCAACGAGTTGAATTTCTGGCAGGTCTTGATCGTCGCGGCGTGCGCCGCGGTCGCCTCGTTCGGCATGGTCGGCTTGCTGTCGGTCTCCGGAAAGTGGGGCGGGGCGCCGGGCGCGACGCTCTCGCGGGCCACCTTCGGTGTGCGCGGCAACCTGTTCCCCGGCGCAATCCTCTGGATCGCTCGGTTCGGTTGGGAGACGATCAACGCCGTCACCGGTGCCTACGCCGTGCTGACCATTCTTGACCTGCTCTTCGGCGTCAAGAGCAACACCGCGCTGATCATCATCACGCTCTTCGTCTTCGTTGCCGGTACGTTCCTGGTCTCCGGCATGGGCCGGAAGGCACTGAATGTCTGCAACACCTGGTCGACGTACCTCTTCGGTGTCTTCAGCATCCTGGTGCTGGGCTACCTGATCGCGACCATGCACTGGAGTGAGGTCTTCTCCAAGCCCGCGGGTACCACCGCGATGATGATCGCCGGCATCGGGACCATCGCCGCCGGTGGCATCAGCTGGGTCCCCACCGGCCCGGACTTCACGCGCTACCTGCCGCACGCCGCCTCTGGTAGGAAGATCGTCGGCGTGACGGTTTCGGGCGCCGCTCTGGTGATGGTGCCGATGGTGCTGATGGGTGCGGTGATGGCGGCGGCCTCGCCCGGTCTGGCGCGGGCCTCGGACCCGGTCGCGTTCCTCGGCGACCTGCTGCCGACCTGGCTGGCCGTGCCGTACCTGCTGACCGCGATCGTGGGCATGATGCTGATCAACAGCCTCTCGATGTACTCGGCCGGCTTCACCGCCCAGACCATGGGTGTCAAGCTGCCGCGTGCCATGGCCGTCAGCATCAACGCCGTGATCTCGCTGGTCGGCGGCCTCATGCTGATGCTGGTCGCCAAGAGCTTCCTGGGCTCCTTCATCACCTTCCTGACCCTGCTCGCCGTCTCCTTCTCGGCCTGGATCGGCGTCTACGCGGTGGACATGTTCCGGCGTCGGTCGCTTGCGGTGCGCTACGACGCCGCCGCGCTGATGGACACCAGCCGGAGCAGCCGGTATTGGTACGTGGGCGGCTTCTGCTGGCAAGCGATGGTGTCCTGGGGGGTCTCACTGCTGATCGGGCTCGCCTTTACCAAGTGCGACTGGTTCGCTGGCCCATTCTCCGACACTCCCATCGGCAAGTACGGGCTCGCCTGGGCGGCGACCATCGTGATCTCCGGCGTGATCATGGCCGTGCTCCCCGCGCCCCGGGAGAACACGTCCGCCGCCACCGAGGAGACCACCGCCCTCAAGGCCGAGCGGGTCACCGTCTGACGCGAACGCGCGGACACCTAGGTCCTGTCCGGCCGTCGGTTCACTTGAGCCGGCGGCCGGTCTTCTTCCCGGGGCAGTTGGCATGGCCAACAGCGCGTCACGGCTTCGCAGCACGATCAGACCGAAGCCCATCAGGGTGAGAGCCATGCCGGCGCAAACGGCGGCCACCATCGCGAGGGCGATGCCGACCTTCCTTGCCTGTCAGCGGCCCGAGACCCTGACGGCGGGTGGTGTGCCGAAGGGATGCGCGTGGGCCGTCGCGGCGCTGCCCAGCAGCGCGGGGACGGCGGGCAGCAAGAGCAACACCCCGGTCCGGAGTGATCGCACGGTGGTGCTTCCCCTCAGTCCCGGCGCGCGGTCAGGGCGTGGACCGTGCCGCCGTCGTCCGTGAGGACGAAGATCCGGTCACCGCTGACGGAGAGGGCCGACGCGACGCCCGCGCCGAGGTTGTACGCGGCGAGGCGGCCGGTGGCACGGTCCAGGACGAGAAGCCGCCCGTCCCACGTACACGAGCGCCTTGGTCACCAGCGGATACGTCGTCGGCGAACCGTCCCCGGCCGGATAGCCGGACGTTGTCTCCCACACCGGCTTCGAGGGGTCGGCCGCGCTCGTGTCGTGGGCGCGGACGGCACCGTCACACCCCACGACGTAGGCGATGTCCCGCCCGTGCGGCCGGGCTGGTGAGCGGGGCTCGCCCCGGCTCACAGGTGCTGCCGCCGCCGAGCTTGCACTCCCAGGTCACCGCGCCCGTCATCGGGTCGTGTCCGCGGACCCCGTATGCGGTGAAGGTGACCGGCTTCGCCGGGCCCTATGCGGGGTCGGTGAGCGGGCGACGAGTGGCTGTCGATGTCGCCCGCGGTGTCCTTCGCCCACAGTTGCCTGCAGCCCGTCAGGTCCATCGCGATGACCGTGCTGCTCGACGAGGAGTGCAGATAGGTGCTGTTGGAGCCGGGCTCGCGCATCGCGGTGCTGTGGGACTGGCCCCAGGAGATCAGGCGGCGGGGCATGCACCCTCGCCGATGGAGGCGGTGACGAAGTCGTAGCCCATCGCCTGCTTGCGCTTCATCGCGTAGACCTTGAGGCAGAAGGCAGTGTCCGTGCCGTCGGCTGTGACGGTGTAGTCGGCCTGTTCCGCACCACCGTTGAACACGGCGGAATCCGGCGGCTCCGAGGCGAGCGTGACAGTCACCGCGTCCTGGGAACTGTGGCCCTTCTCCGCGATACCGGCCTGCAGGATCTCCTCGTAGTTGATGGTCCCGGGCCCGAACTGCGCCTCGCTCGACAGCTCGGCGGTCGCCGCTGTCACGGCGGACCGCAGTTCGTCCCCGTCCCAGTTGTTGGAGCCGCTGAGAAGCCCCGGATGGTAGAGCAAGTACATCCCGCCGGTAGCGAAAAGCAGCGAGCCGATGATGAGGGCGCGACCGACGGGGTTGTGCGGGTTGTAGACGTATCGGTTGGTGCCCCATTTACTTCGAATGAATATGTGGTCTGCGTCGTCGCGGCTGTCGGTCATGGCGACATTCTCGACGCCGGTCGGCCCATGTGACCAACGGTTCAGGGATCGGCTGAGAAACCTCTCGGACATGATCGCGCCCCTCCGCGGAGCCGCTGGGCGATGCGTCCACAAGCGAGAGGTGCCGACCGGTCAAGACCTGTGGGCCGATGGCTGTTTACGGACGTCGAAGCGCACAGGGGGTGCTTCTCAGGCCGGTTTCCTGAGGAAATCGGAGAGCGCTGCGCGCACGGTTTCCGCCTGTTCCAGGTGCAGGTCATGGCCGGCACCAGGGATGCTCATGGCGAGGGTGGCGGGTCGCCGCCGGAGCATCTCGTCGGCCTCCTCCGGAGAGATGAAACCCGCTTGGCCCAGCAGGACGAGGGTGGGGCACGTGACCTGCCCCCACTCGTGCCAGAAGGAACGCCGAGCATTCTCCTCCATTGACCGGACCATCACGTTGCGGTCGAAGCGCCGCCACCAAGCGCCGTCGCGTTCCTCCAGTCCAGACGCCCAGCCTTCACCGACCGGTCCGCCGCCGAAGAAGGAGACCGCAGCTTCTCGTGAGGGGAACGGTGTCGGCCAGGAGTCGAGCCATGCACCGATGTCCGTGGGGACTTTCGGGTTCGGACCGCCCGGGCCCGCCTCGATGAGCACGAGGGCTCGGACCAGCTCGGGATGCGCTGCGGCGGTGAGCATGGCCGTGTGCCCGCCCATCGACTGGCCGACCAGAACAGGCTGCCGCAGGTCAAGCTGTTCGACAACAGCGACAGCGTCGGCAACGTAGGCCCTGCGGGAAACATCCTGGGGGTGGCGCTCGCTGGCGCCGTGCCCGCGCTGGTCAACCGCAACGACCCGGAACCGGGAGCTCAAGTCGTTTGCCAGCGAGTCCCATTCACCCACGTGCCCAGCCAGACCATGCAGCAACAGGAGGGCCTGTGCCGAGCCTCCCCAGTCCCGACAGACCAGTCGAACACCATCTCGCACTACCAGACGCTCAGACCACGCCACCCCAGCCCCCCAAAAGACCGACCGTCCTTGATCATGCCGCACGCATGGTGTGCACGTCCCGGGGGGTGCGAGCGGGGGCCACCGTCGTGCAGGAGCCGGCACCGTGACTTCGTCCCTGGCGTCCTGGCGCGCCTGGTGCCGGCAAAGGCGGCAGTAGCCCTGCGGGCAGCTGATCGGCGGCCGGATGTGCTGTGTGTGCGTCACGGCTCTCAGTTGACGGCTTCGGGTCTGCTGTCAGCGTAACCGCCTGGGTGCTCGCTGTTCGAGGTGTTTGGATGCCGGGATGGAGATATTGGTTCTGGGCGGAACGGCGTGGGTGGGTCGGGAGATCACAGCGGACGCTCCGGCTACTGGGTGGCCCGTGCCGCACGCGATCCGCAAGGGCCGATGCTGGTTCCGGATACACCGGCCGTGCCGACACAGACAGTCGACGTGCGGGACCTCACCGCCTGGCTGCTCGACGCCGCGGAGACGGGGAGGATCGGCACATACAACGCTGTCGGTCCAGTCGTTCCGTTCGGCGAGTGGGTCGAACTGTCCCGCGCTATCGGCGGGCACACCGGTCCGGTGGTCACCACCGACTCGGCCTGGCTGCTCACGAACGGCGTGGCCGAGTACATGGGGGCCGAGTCGCTGCCGATGTGGCTGGTCAAGCCGGGCTGGGAAGGGTGGTCGGCCCGGAACGGGTCCGCGGCGCGCGCTGCCGGGCTCCACCATCGGCCCCGGTCAGAGCTGCTGGCCGACACGCTGCTCTGGGAACGGGAGCAGGGTCTGAGCCGGGCAAGACGTGCCGGCCTCAGCGCCCAGCGCGAGCGCGAGTTGCTCGACGCTGCCGACTGACGGCATTGGTCTTTCCCGGCGGATGGTCTGTTCGTTGCCCCACCCTTGCACCGGATCAGCGCTTTAGCCCGGTAAGCAGCCGTGTCTCCCCCAGTTGGACAGCCCGCTCCGGCAACCTGTGCGCATGGCCGACACCTTCGAGCACACCCCTCAAATCTGGAACGCCGCACAGCTGCGCGACGCCCTCAAAGATCTGCCGGATGACGCACCCATCCACATCGGTGTGGCAAGCGACCCCGGCGACTTCGACGGGTACCGCGGCTTCGTCCTCGTAGACGCCCACCAGGTGGAGAACTGGTGGCCTGCCACCGCGACGACGCCAGAGCGCACCGAAACGGAGAAGGCTCTGACCCTGTTCGCCGACTGGGAGCCAGACAGATACGACCGTCTCGACTGATCACGCTCAGGTCCACCGGACTGTCAGAAACCGCTGCAGCATTCGCCGGACACGCCCACGTCGAAGGAGCAGCCCTGTGGACCTGAGCGTGAACCACAGAGGATTACCTCTGCGGTCGCCGAAGAGATCCGGCCCTCAGTAGCCGTACCTTGAGCGGCGTCTCGTTCTGCGCTGGCGGCTGGGCGCGTAGCCGCTCGCACGCAGGAGGTCGCAGGCGGAGCGATGGTGGACCTGCCGGCTTTCAGGCCGCGGCCAACTCCTGCTCGGCCGAGCCGCTGAAATGGGCTCGGCTTGCCGGGCGCCGCGCCTGCAGTCGAGCCTGCGGTGAATGGCGTGATGGGGTGGGGGTAGCGCCCCGGGAGCCTGGGGATCCACCGCTCGCCTTCACGGAGGTCTACCCGTCGGCTGCGACGGTGCGTGCAGTCCCCCGTGCCCCCAGGCGTCCATCCTGACGCCTCCAACACCTCGTGCACCTCTGATGACCAGCTGCTCGTCTTGGGCCCGGGCTCCTCAGCTGCGGGCGTAGCGATCTTCTCAGCCGGCCGGCGTCACTGAACTCGCCCGGCGCCCCAGTCGACGCTCCACGGGAGCGGGGCGGAGCCGGGGTCGGGGTCGGGGTCGGGGTCGGTCAGAGCGTACGGGTGAGGAGGTCCAGCAGTGCCGTCCAGTGGCGTTCGGCTGCATCTGGATTGTAGGCGGCGGTGTCGGCCTGGGTGTACCCGTGGTGCGCCCCTCGGTAGACCTCGCCCTGGTGGCGGACGCCTGCTGCCGTGAGTGCCTTCTCGAGACGGTCGATCTGCTCGGGGGGCATTGTCTGATCCTGATCGGCGTGCCCGAAGTACGCCTCGGCAGTGATGCGGTCGGCGAGCAGGTGCGGGCTGTCGGGGGTGTCGGGGGCCAGATGCCCGCCGTGGAAGCCGGCGATGGCGGCGACGCGGTCCGGGTAGGTGCCGGCGGTGCGCAGGGCCAGTCCTGCGCCCATGCAGTAGCCGGTGACGCCGACCGGGCCGTCGGTGGCGTGTGGGCAAGCGGCCAACCAGCGCAGGTAGGCGTCGGCGTCACGCATCGCCAGTTCCGGGGTGAGTGACCGCATGATGGGGGCGAGGCGCTGGAAGATATCGGGGCGCTGGACGGGGTCGATGAAGTCCGGAAGCTCGACCACCGGAGCGCGGCCATGACGGTAGAAGACGTTGGGAACCAGCACGGTGTACCCGGCCCCGGCAAGGCGGTCAGCCATCTTCTTCACGTGCGGGCGCAGGCCGAAGGCGTCCGTGTAGAGCAGGACAGCGGCATGGGGGCTGCCGTCGTCGGGATGGGCCAGGTAGGCGTCGGCCGCGCCATCCGGGGTGGGAATATTCACCGCTGTTCCGTGCACGGCAGTCATCGGTGCTTCTCTTCTCCCTGTCTCGAATTCGGTAGGGGCACTACTACGGGCGACCTGTGCTTGTTGTCGGGCACCACATGGACGCTGCTGCGGGCAGGGCTGCCTTCGTCCCCATGGCCTTGCCCGTTGAGGCGGATGCTTCTCGGCGCGCGACGGTCCGGCACTGTTGTGCGCGATGTCGGAAGGCATGCAGCAACGATGCGTCCCGTGATCGGAAGGAACCTCCTTGCCGTCCCGTGCAGGGATGACATTCCCTCGGCCGGGTCAACGATCCGTGCGTCGGGACGCTCATGGCTCCCGGCACACGGTGACGATCATTCGCCGACGGACTGATCGCCCGTGGCACAGAGCCGGACATCGCCGGGCGTGAGTTCGTCCCGCAGTCGCCGCATTCGCACGGGGTGCCGCCAGACCAGCAGCGGTGTGGTGGGTTGGCCGTCGCCGACGCAGGGCGCGTGCGGTGAACGGGCCGAGCAGGGCACTGCTGCCCAGCCTCAGGTTGACCAGCTCCATGCCACCGAGGGAGGCGGCACGTGCCGGCCAAAGGGTGGAGGGGCACGCGGCGTTGGACCCGTGGCTGAACGAACTGCCATGGCGCAGCCGCGCCTTGCGGCCCCGATCCGGCACCGGCTCGACGCGGGAATCGGCACGCAGGGCGACCAGTTCGGTGCTCCGGATCGGCCCAGCGGACGAAACGCAGATCGCTGAGCAGCTCGGCCAGACCCGTGTTCGTATCCCAATCCTGTTCCCCCCGGCCGGGGCCTGATAACGTCGCCGTACCCGTGACCGACCGAGGAGGTGAGACCCATTAACGCTGTATCAGGCTGGGTGCTCTCCTCCCCCGCGGCTGTGCGGTTCATCTGACATAGGTGGCCCTGGGAGCGCCCGTAGGCATCCCGAAAGGCCACAAACCTATGCACTTCACCTCGGAGACGACCTCGAGCGGCGTCTCGGAACGTCCGTTCACCCATGACGGCACACAATGCCTCGCTGACGGCGCGTGGGCCGACGCCAACTCGGGCCGCCACACGGGCAATCCCAGGTTCGAGCTGGAGAGCTCACAGCGCTTCTTCGCATGTCATCTCGTCCGAGACCTCGACGCCCCGCAGGCACACAGCTGACCCGCGTGGATCAAGCCGACGTTCCGCTTCGGCACCTCTCTCCGAAACACCACTGAAAGGATCTTTGCCATGCCTGCCTTCTCCGCGTATGACGGCACCAAGCTTGCCTACCACGTCTTCGGCGACGGAAATCCCGTGGTCTGCCTGCCCGGAGGTCCGACGGACTCCGCATACCTCGGCGATCTCGGTGGCCTTTCCGCGCACCGGCAGCTGATCAGGCTGGACCTCCGGGGAACCGGCTGGTCAGAGATGCCGGAGGACGCCACCTCCTGCCGCTGCGACCGACTCGTCGACGACCTGGAAGCCCTGCGCGAGCACCTCGGCCTGGACCGGATGGACCTGCTCGCACATTGCGCCGGCGCGAATCTGGCAGCGCTGTATGTGGGCCGCCATCCGGAACGCGTCAGCAAGCTGGCGCTGATCACACCGAGCGTCCGGGCCGTCGACTTCACGATCACAGGAGACCTCCGGCGCGAGACTGCGCAGCTCCGCCGGGACGAGCCGTGGTTCCCGGCAGCGTTCGCGGCCTTGGAGGCGATAGGGGCGGGCAAGGCCACCAGCGACGATTGGAAGGCCATCGCGCCATTTTCCTATGGCCGTTGGGACGAGGTGGCTCAGGCTCATCAGGCCGCTGGGGATGAACAGATGAACATGGAGATCGTGGCTGCCTTCGGTGCCGAGGGCGCTTTCGACCCGGACGCCACCCGTGCCGCGCTCGCCCGGTTCGCTTCGCCGGTGCTCCTACTCGCCGGAGAGGTCGATCTGGGTGCCCCTCCTCGCACGATGGCCGAGTTCGCCGACCTGTTTCCGAACGCCGAGCTCGTCGTTCAGGCCGGGGCCGGACACTTTCCGTGGCTCGACGACGCCGACCGGTTCGTGGCGACCACCGAGGCGTTCCTGGGGTAGGCGGACAACCCTGTTCGAGTCGGTCGCCGTGGCAATCATCGGCCTCGTCACTTCACGGGATGACCTCCGTGCCCGGCTGCGCCAGGCCACGCCGACCGGCGTGCCGGTCCTGACGGAAGCTACGGCCGTGATCGCCTCCTACCTCACCATCGAGCGTGAGCGGGGCCGCATCGCGGCCGATGCCGACGTCTCCATACTGGCGCCCACGCTGATCGGGGCCGGGCACCTGCTCTTCGCCGACCGGGAAAGCACCCCGCCGGAGGCTGGAGCCGTTCACAGGACCGTGGCCACGGTCATCGCCGGCGCCGTGCAAGGACCGCTGCCACCAGAGGCCCAGCAGCAAGGGGGGCGACCACGACGTGGCCGTCATCGCCGATGTCGACGAGGCTCCATAGGCCCAGCCCGGCGGCCGGTCCCACCGTCTGTTGCCTGCGCCTCGGTGTCGGTGTCGGTGTCGGACGGTCCTGCACGATGGCGCCGGGCACGGCATGACTGGGTCCCCCGTCGAAGCGATGACCATGCCGCTGCTCTCGAAACGGACGGTCGGTCGAGCCGGTGTGCTGATTTCACGCCTGGGGCGGCTGGGATCCTGCTCACCCGAGCTGGGGCATGTTTCGAAAGTAGGGTCGTCCGGCCGTAGGGCGGGCCGGGCGGCCTCTGGTGCGTGCGATCGCAAGGCGGAGGGTCGCCCCGATACTGTGCGTATCAGGGCGAGCCCGACAACGCAGCGAGCGTGCGTGCCAGACGCCGCCCGGCAGACGGGACTTTCGAAACACGCCCTGGTGCCCCTCCCGGCACCAGGTCCTGTCCTGTCGATCCTTCGTGGATCAGCCCGGGGCGTCCGGTGCGGCGCGTCGCAAGACGGAGGATCGTCCTCGTACTGGACGTACGTGGGCGACTGAAGACAACGCGGCGAGGTGCCGTGCCAGGCGTTCCGGGCCCACGAAGATCGGCAGGGCGGGACCTGGGACCGGGTGGTGGGCGAGGCGGGGCGGGTGGAAGCCCGACGCTTGCGGCGAAGGGCGCTCGACCCGCCGTCCTGCCTGGCGCCCCGGAGTGGGCGCGGCACCGCCGGATCGGCTCGCGTGCTGATCAGCGCGATACCGGCAGTCGCTCGCCTGCCCGAAAACCGCTACGGATGGTCACCGTCGTCGACTCCCCGGTTCCCCCAAAGTCCGATTCTCTGCGTCCGGCACGTGCGGCCCCGTCCAACGCGATCTGGCAGCAGGACCGAGAGATCCTTGAATCAGCAGTGGACTCGAAGGCGGGTGGATCAGCCATGGACACACCGACGAGCATGCCTCGTGACTCCCTCACCTCCGCCGCGGCTCTTGCCGTGGCAGCTCCGGACGGGACGCTGACCAGCTGGAGCACCGGTGCGGAACAGTTGCTCGGGTACTCCGCCGGTGAGGCCGTCGGCCAGCTCGCGGCGGCGCTGCTTGCATCACCCCTCCCCATCAGCGTTCGTGAGCGTTTGGGTCGGCAGGAGGACTGGACCGGGCGGGTGGTACTCCGCCACCAGGACGGCAGCGCGGTGGAGTGCCGGTTGCGGGCGCGTCCGCTGCCCATGGGCGACGGGCGAGCCAGTTGGCTGATGGAGGCCGTCCCGGTGGAGGAGGAGGACCGCGCCACGGACCCTCTGCTCTGCTGGTCGTTCGACCAGTCGCCGTTCGCCCTGGCGATCTACGACTCCGAGGGCCGGTTCCTGCGGGTCAACAAGCCCATGAGCAAGCAGCTCGCTGCCTCGGAGCGGGATCTTCGCGGCCTCCGGATCACCGAGCACATGCCCGATCCCGCCTTCCGGGCCCCCGAGCAGTCCGTCGATCGCGTATTGCAGACCGGTGAGCCCGAGCACATCGAGATGAACGTCAAGGTGCCGGGAGAGCCCCAAGCGCATGCCTGGATCGTCGACTTCACCCCGCTGAAGGACTCCCTCGGGCTGGTGCACGGCGTGCAGTTGGCCGCCCTCGACTTCTCCGAGCAGTACGCGGCCCGCGAACGCCTGGCGCTGCTCGATGAGGCCAGCAGACGTATCGGCAGCAGCCTGGACGTGACCCGCACCGCCCAGGAACTGGCCGACGTGGCCGTGCCCGCCCTCGCGGATTTCGTCCTGGTCGATCTCCTCGACGCCGTGCTGCACGGCGACGAGCCTCCGCCGGTTCCCATCCACGGACCCTTGCTGCTGCGGCGCGCGGCCGTCTGCCCCCACGAGAAAGCTGCCATCGCAGTCGGCGGGTTGTCCCACTACCCGGAGATTTCGCCGATTGCTCGCTGCCTGGCCACCGGTCGCGGCACCGTGCACCAGATCGACGACCCCGACATCACCCACTGGCTTGCCCAAGCCCCGGACCGGACCGCCTGGGTGAGTCGGCACGGCGCGCACTCGTTGATGGCGGTGCCGCTGCGCGGCCGCGGCACCAACCTCGGCGTCGTGCTCTTCATCCGTCTGGATCCGTCCGCCGCGCCGTACAAGCAGGACGACCTGCAGATCGCCGAGGAACTTGTCGCGCGCGCCGCGGTCTGCCTCGACAACGCCCGCCGCTACACGCGCGAACACACCACGACTCTGGCCCTCCAGCACAGCCTTCTGCCGCAGGGGATTCCCGATCAGACCGCTGTCGACGTAGCCAGCCGCTATTTGCCCGCAGACTCGAAGATCGGTGTCGGCGGTGACTGGTTCGACGTGATCCCGCTCTCCGGCGCCCGCGTGGCCCTCGTTGTCGGCGATGTGGTCGGTCACGGGATGCATGCCTCCGCCGCCATGGGGCGCCTTCGCACTGCCGTACGCGCCCTTGCCGACGTCGATCTGGCCCCGGACGAACTGCTTGCGCATCTGGACGATCTGGTCGTCCGGCTCGGATCCGGGCCCGAGTCCGCAGCTGAGGCGCCCTTCGGGGAACTCGGAGCCACCTGCCTGTACGCGGTCTACGACCCCATCTCCCGCAAGTGCTCGCTCGCCAGCGCCGGCCACCTCTGGCCCGTTCTGGTGACCCCTGACGGCAAGGTGGACGTTCTCGAACTGCCCACCGGCCCGCCGCTCGGCCTGGGCGGGCTGCCATTCGAATCCGTTGAACGTGAACTGCCCGAAGGCAGCCTCCTGTCCCTCTATACCGACGGCCTTGTCCTGGCGCGCCATCGCGATGTCGACGCCGGCCTGCACGCTCTGCGCGCAGCCCTCGCCGACGCGGATCCGTCGTTGGAGACCACCTGCGACCACGTGCTCGATGCTCTGCTCGCCGAGCGGCCCGCCGATGATGTCGCGTTGCTCATCGCCCGTACCCGCGCCCTGGACAGCGGGCACGTCGCCGTCTGGGATCTTCCCGCCGAGCCGGCCTTTGTGGCCGAAGCCCGCTCTCAGGCGACCGCCCAACTCCACGCCTGGGGGCTGGACGACCTGGCCTACGTCACCGAACTCGTGGTCAGCGAGCTGGTGACCAACGCGATCCGCTACGCTGCCGCGCCCATTCAGCTGCGACTGATCAAGGAAAGGACACTGATCTGCGAGGTCGCCGACGCCAGCAGCACCGCACCGCATCTGCGCCGTGCCCGCATCTTCGACGAGGGCGGACGAGGCCTCATGCTGGTCGCCCAGCTCACCGAGCGCTGGGGAATGCGGCATACCAGCACAGGCAAGACCATCTGGGCCGAGCAGCCCCTTCCCGTGTAACGACCTCGCCCACGATTGGCAGTGGGAGAAGGAGCGGCGTCTGGGGCCTTCGAATCCAAGGCGGAGGAGGGAGTCGACGCGGAGCGTCGGCGACTGACGACAACGCCGGAGGCGGAGGTCCCAGACGCCGCGACGCCGCTGACAATCGTGGGCGAGGTCGTAAGCGCTCGGGACCAGTGAGCGGGCGCGCCGATCGGTCCGGAGACAGAGGCGTCGCGCACCAACTGCCGCAGAGAGAACGGCCTGCCTGGAGCGGACGCGGTGGAGCCTGGCCCACACTCGCCCTGAGGAATCCGTACCTCGAGACCGGGGATCACTGATCCTTGGCCGTTTGCCACTGAAGTCTGACGACGCACCGCTGCAAGCCCGAATTGGCGTAGCATCGTCGGGACCGCGATCCCCATGTGCCAGAAGGCGCCGTGAGCACGCTCGTCAACCGGCCGAACACCGCCCTGCTCGTCATAGATGTGCAGAACGGTGTCGTGGGGGAGGCATACTCGCCGGACAGCGTCGTTGCCAACATCGGCACCCTGGTCGACAAGGCGCGCGCTGCTGGCATCGGCGTTGTCTGGGTCCAGCACAACAGTGACGAACTGCCCCGGGACAGCAAGAACTGGCAGTACGTACCCGAACTCGTGCGGCGCGATTCCGAGCCCCTGGTCCAGAAGGAGTACGCCGACTCCTTCGAAGAAACCGACCTGGAGTCGGTGCTCGCCGCGCGCGACATCAGCCGTCTCTTCGTCGTCGGCGCGCAGACCGACGAGTGCATCCGCTCGACGCTCCACGGCGCGATCACCCGCGGCTACGACGCCACGCTGGTCGGCGACGCCCACACCACGGAGAACTTGTCGCAGTACGGAGCGCCGACGCCCGAAGGTCATCGCCCACACGAACCTGTACTGGAAGTACCACACGGCTCCCGGCCGGACCGCGGGCACGGTCAATACCGCGGACGTCGACTTCGCTGCGAACTCCAGCACCTGAGACGAGGCACGACCGACGCGCTCGATCACACCGATGACCCAACGGTCCGCGTCATCACGGGGAACCCGGAAGTACGCCTTCTCGCTCGACGCCGAGTGAGCCCATGGAAGCACCCCCGTCGGGTCGGTGACCTCGGGCTTGTCAATGCCGGTGAACTCGGACTGATCGGCAGCCGAAGGCGGAGTAGCCGTATGTGGCCTTCGTGTCGCCGCTCTTGTCGATGAGTGTCTCGACGTCCGTGTGGCTGTTGTAGCCGTAGAAAGCGTCTTCCGACGTGCCGTCAGAGACGCACCTACGGCCGTGCCACCTGCCAGAGCGCACTGCCTGCCCCCGGGAGCAGCACCGTCGCGCCCCTGTCAGCGCAGGGAGAATGATGAAGCTCGCCGCTCCGATGCGGCCTGCCGCGCATGTGACCCTCCGACCGCCATCGCCCTGAGCTGTGTCGCCCTGACCGGCGGCCAGGCCTCGCGCCGACCGCGTCCGGGCACACCGGCGTTGTTCACACCGATGCAGTCCCCGACACCGGGCAGGGCCAGTGCGCCCTCGCCGCCCGCTCCACCGAGCCGTTCCGGATACTCGGCGTCACCTGGATCCGACCCGGCGGCCGTGCTCCACGGCTCGGTCCAGGTCCGCACCCGCGACAGCGGGATCGGCGGGGTGCCTGCTGGGGCAGGGTCTTGTCGAGGTGTCGGCAGATGGCGGGCGGGTGACGCCGAATTTGCCGGCTGACGCACACCGACGGCCGGGAGACGCAGGTCACATTCGGCTATGTCACAGGGGGAAGGGCTACCCCGTCTCAGGGTTGTAACCACTGACGACCACAGAGGAGCACACCATGGACGCGCGACTGAACTACATCGCCAGCCCGACCGCCGGCAAGACCCTCAAGTACTTCATGTCGGCGGGCAAAGCGCTCAAGGACTCGCCGCTGCCGGCCGCGACGCAGGAGCTGGTGGCGCTTCGCGTAAGTCAGATCAACGGTTGCGCCGTCTGCATCGACATGCACACCAAAGAGGCCGCCGCTGCCGGCGAGACCTCGGTGCGGCTGAACCTGGTGGCGGCGTGGCGGGAGGCCACGGTCTTCACCGAGGCCGAGCGTGCTGCGCTGGAGCTCGCGGAGGAGGGGACCCGGGTCGCGGATGCGGCCGGTGGGGTCAGCGACGCGGTGTGGGCGTACGCCGCCAAGCACTACGACGAGGAGCAGCTCACCGCCCTGGTGGTCCTGGTCTCCTTTATGAACACCGTGAACCGGCTGAACATCATCACCCAGCAGCCGGCAGGCAATTACGAGCCCGGGCAGTTCCACTGACCGGCATCAGTAACTGGCTCGGGGTCCGGCTGCGGGCTCCGGGCCCCGGGCTCAGTGGCCTTACCCTGGCCTGCTGGTGGTTCCGGTGATCACCAGAAGGTGCCTGTGCCGGCGAGTACGGCCAGATGGAAAGGCTTCAAGGAGAGGGGAGTCGGCGTGAGCAAGGTCGAGGAGTTCGAGGAGCTGCGGCCGCTGCTGTTTTCCATCGCCTATCGGATTCTGGGCAGTGTGGGTGAGGCCGAGGATGCGGTGCAGGAGACGTGGTTGCGCTTTGACGGCTCGGCGACCCGGCCCACGTCGACCAAGGCCTTTCTGTCGGCCGCGGTGACGCGGGTCTCGATCGATGTGCTGCGCTCCGCGCGGGTGCGGCGGGAGGAGTACGTGGGCCCGTGGTTTCCCGAGCCGCTGCTCGCCGACCCTTATCAGGATCCGGCGCGGTCGGTGGAGCTGGCCGACTCGGTATCGATGGCGGCGCTGCTGCTGCTGGAGCGGCTCAGCCCGCTGGAGCGGGCGGTGTTCGTGCTGCGGGAGGTGTTCGGCTTCGGGTTCGACGAAGTCGCCGCGGCGGTGGGGCGGTCGGAGACGGCGTGCCGGCAGCTGGTGGTGCGGGCACGGCGGCACATGGAGGCCGGTCGGCCGCGGTTCGAAGCGGTCCGCGCAGAGCGGGAGGAACTGGCGTCGCGGTTCTTCGAGGCCCTGCGCGAAGGCGACGTCGCCGGCCTGCAGGAACTGCTCGCCGCCGACGTATCGATGGTCGGCGACGGCGGCGGCAAGGCCCCGCAGCTGGCCAGGGCCGTCATCGGCGCCGAGAACGTGGCCCGGCTGCTTGCCTCCGTCTTCCCGTGGATGGCCCGGATCGACGTGACGTTCGAGCCGCACGAGATCAACTGCCAGCCGGGCGCGATCTTCCGCGACCGGGAGGACAAGGTGCTCCACACCCTGACCCTCGATGTACTCGACGGGCAGATCCAGACGATCCGCGCGGTGATCAACCCCGACAAGCTCGGGCACGTGGGCCCAGTAGCGGACGCCTGGGCAATCGACCGCGAGGTAAGACAGGTACGCCGGCCCACGGAATAACCGCAACAGCCGACCGCACCTCGGGCCGGCCGCCACTTGTCCACCTGTCCGTTCGTCGCCCCCGCCGCGCCCCCCGTTGAGGGGAGGAACTGTCAGGACCTGTGGATCCGCGTTCCACGCAACCTGCGTCCTTACGCATGCGGGCTGGGTGGAGGACAGGCGCCGTGACGATCGTGCGAGGAATGCCCGGCAGGGAGTCTGGCGCGATCAGCACCTGGCTGCGCTCGCGTCGACTCGTCAAGACACTTCGCGCTCCAGTCGTCTGAGCGCAATGATCTGACTGCCCGCGAAACCAGCGACATCTATCGCGACCGCCACAAGAGTGAGCAGGACAAGCACACTTGCTGCAGCCACAGACACCGCAGCAAGCACACATGCCGCAAGTACATTCGCTACAAGTACGAGCCGTAGGCTCCCCGCCGAAGGACGGAGACTGAGCCACCACACGACGCCGGCCCACAGCACGACAGCCCCACCGATGCCGACTACGACGTGTGCCGGCAGCCTGACCGCAGTCGCGGTCGAGGGCGCAGTAGAAGCGATCACCAGCCCGACGAACAGACAGTGGAACGCATCAGCACGGAGACTCAACCGGCCGAGCCGACTCCCAGACATACGCAGAGGTTAACTCTCGCCCAACGTAGCTGTATAGCCTCGACTTCGCGCTGACCGGGCGTCGTGTGATCGTCTTCGACGCCCCTGTGGTGTTCAGCGAGCACATCCGCCGACCGGGGTCCCCTTCGTCTGGGACGACTCGCACCAGGCGCGCGTGGGCGTCCCCGCAGAGTCGCCCGTCGCCGAGGACGACGGATACGTGATGGCGTACGTGCACGACCCCGAGCGCAGCGCGGCCGACCTGGTGATCCTGTCAGCCCAGGACTTCACGGGCGAACTGGTCGCCCGCATCCATCTGCCCGTTCGGGCTGCGCGGCAACTGGGTCCCTACGGGCTGCCCCGTGGGTTCCGCGTCCGCAGCGGAGTGCCTCCTGGACGCCTTCACATCGATGAAGCCCTCATGACCGATGGGGTCGGCGATGTCGACTTCCTGGACCTTGAAACCCTGACCGAGGCCGCTGACGACGTGCTTTCGTGATCTTTACGCTTCTTCCTTCGGATGCTGCGTGTCCGTCGGCTGTTTCAGCCATGCCGGCAGGACGCTCAAGAGGATCCGGGCAAGGGCGTCCGGATCACGGGGTGGGGCGGATTCCAGCCACGTCTGGAGCACGCCGATGATGCCGAGTCCGACGAATCGGCTGTGGGCCACCAACGCCAGCTCGTCCCCTGCCCAGTCGGGCGGCACGAGCGAAGGCCGGGTGTCCAGCAGCAAGACGATCGCGATCGTGAAGTGGTGGCCGACCAGGCGGGTCAGGATCGGGCTGCGCCCGTCGAGCAGCCCGGTCGTGAAGATGTCCTCATACCGTTCGAGATAGCCGAGGAAATCGCGCGTCACCCCGTCCCAGACCTGTTCGAGCGGAATGCTCCGGTCCGCGGCCTTCTCCGAGAGGACGGCACGCATGCCGTCGAGCTCGCCGAACAGCGCCTGCTCCAGGGCGTCCGCCGGACTGGACGCGTGGTTGTAGAACGTCGTGCGGTTGAGCCCCGCCGCTCTGGTCAGCTCCGCCACGGACACCGACTCGACGGGTTGCCCAGCGGCCAGGTGCAGAACGGCCTCGTTCAGCTTGCGCCTGCTCCGCACGGCTCGGAGGTCGGACGGATCCATCCTTCGCCCATCCACATCTGAAGCGTACTCTTGCCCGCAGAATTAATCAACACCTGTCGTTTAGAGTGTCTGCCGGGTGCCCTTCGATGCCGTGGGGTCACGTCGGGACCGATGATCCGAGGTCGTGGCATGTCGACGGCGGCATCCTGGGCGCAAACGGCATCCAAACCAACGGGTGTTCCAGGGAGTCCCGTCTGTGCCGCTCACAGGCATTGCCCGGAAGCGCCTGCCGCAGGATTCGGCTTGCCAAGGCTCGGTCCCGGCTCAGGACACGGTGGCCGCCCTTCGCCGAGCAGCGGCGCCTTCTCCTGGTGACGACGTTCGCCCCGCAACGGCGTACGTCCCCGGAACAAGGTGCTCCGGGGACGTGCGCGCCTATGTGCCGGCACTCGTCAGCGGTGGTTCGGCGCGGGGTAGGCCTTGGGCAGACGCATGCCGCGTTCGGCCATGATCTCCCGAACGTGGTTGGGGTAGTTGGTAATGATGCCGTCGACGCCCATGTCCATCAGCGCCTCGACCGTGGCGTTGTCGTCACAGGTCCACGGGATGACCTTCAGGCCGCGGGCGTGGGCCTCGGAGATCATCTTCTCGTCGGGGTAGAAGCGGAAGTTCGGGTCTGCCACGGTGCCGTTCTGCGGGAAGCCGTAATTGGGGGAGAGCGCCGTGACACCCGGGACAGCGGAGGCAGCCTTGACGAAGTCGCCGTCGTAGTCGTCGACGTCGATGCCGCCCAGCCACGGGGAGGCGCCGGGCTTGCCGACCTGAAGGAAGTCGTAGTTGGTCAGTGCCACCAGCGGGTAGGACGGCGCGAGCTCATGCATCTCCTTCAGCGCGCCCCAGTCGAAGGACTGGATGGTGACCTGCCGCTCGATCCCCGAGCGGTGGATCTCCTCGTAGACGCGGCGGACGAACAGCTCGCGCGGTGCGGTCTGCTCCGGCGCGCCCGCCTCGACCTTGGTCTCGATGTTGAGCTTGACCTGCTTGGCGTCGTAACTCTTGACCAGGTTCAGGACGTCCTTGAGCTCCACCATCCGGAAGCCCTTGACCTGCTCCTGCTCGGGGAAGCCGGGCAGTTGCTGGTAACCGCAGTCCATTGTCCCGATCTGAGCCAGCGTCAGGTCCTTTATGTACTTCCCGACGTACGGGTACATCGGGTCGCCCGGCGTCACCGGGCCGGTGTCCTTGCACTTCTGGGCGCTGATCTGCCGGTCGTGGTTGACGACGACCTTCTGGTCCTTGGTGATATGGGTGTCCAGCTCCAGGGTGGTCACTCCGAGACGAAGGGCCTTGCCGAAGCCCTCCAGGGATTCCTCGGTGGTCATGCCGATGCCACCACGGTGGGCCTGGAGGTCGAAGTGGGTCTGCTGGGGCGGGACGTGGTTGTTGTGAGCCGTGGCCGCCTGGGCCGTCGCGGGGACCACGAGCGCGGGCACGACGGCCAGCGCGGCAACTGCATGCCGGAGGGACATGGGAACCTCATGTACGTCGGACGAACTGGGCCCTGCGACGCTAAGCCGCAGTTGCAGCCCGAACGAAGCCCGGACGTGAGGACATCGTGAACGCCCGGGAACTGTTGTTCACCAGGACACCGGAGCAAATCGCCCAGCCACACGGGAGATTGCCCACGCTCGTCGAAGCCGCTGCCCGAGCGGCGGCTGACCCACAACATGGGGGCAGGACGCCCGGCCTGGCGTCCCCGGACATCCTCGCCCGTACGGGCGCGTTCCCTGAGCCGGACACCACGACCGACGGGCGCACCGCGTACCCGACCAGCAAGCCGGCCGCCATCCGCCTCGTGCACGAGTACGCGCGCCGCCTCCCGGCCGGGATCAACGCAGTCGCATACAACCCGGGGCACGTCCCGGCACCCGCAACACAGCCACTCTCCCGGTTCACGGCGCGCCGGACCCTGTCATGAGTCAGCGTGGCCCAAGGGTGAACACCGTGACTACGAGCAGGAGCAACAAGGTCCAGCCGAGGACCCCGATTTTCCGGCGCTGCGGGTTGCGCCCCTGATGCCATGCGTTGACCTCGTGCCGAGCGTCTCCCATAGTCGACCATCGTACGACCTGACGTCCACGGTCGGGTCGGCTCGTGTCCACCGCCCGTGGGCGGGGTCCTCGTGGCGCCTTGCCGACCAGGAGCCCCTCTCGGCTGTCGGGCAGTCAGTGGCGCGGCATCGCCACCCGCTACGCATACGCCCCGACCATCACCGAACGGCCACCGTCAAGGGAAAGGAGTACAAAACATCCCCAGTAGCCCCATAAGCGCAGATGGGCGATTTCGACTACCCTCAAAAGGTGTGCAGAGAGCCGCCTGAGCATGAACTCTGGACAGCGAGGCCAGGACATGACCAAACCGCCGAAGCCATCGCAGCCCCCACACGGCGAGGGGGCGAGCAGGCACAAGGGGGGCGGCAGAGCGCGATCTGCGCGCCCGCGAGCAAGGGCACGACGACCTCGGCCTGAAGCCGCAGGCGTCGACTGCCCGTCAGCAGCACACGCAGGGCCGTAGCAGCGTGCAGGAGCACTCCGTGAACCGTCCGAAGAGGCGGTCGGTGAGGCGCGCCAGCTGATGTGTCGATGCCTCGATAGTTGAGGGAGCCGCCACCAGCCGCTCGTGAACTGCAGGCCCGGCCCGGCCGGGCGCTGCCCGATCCGGCCGTTGAGGGCCTGTCGAAGCCCTGTCCGTCGGCTGACCGTCCGGCAGCATCACCGCACACAGAGAAGGTGTTCCACCATGGAACGAGGAAGCAATCAGGTCAGCCCGCACAAGGACGATGCGAGGAAGCATGAACTGCAGGGCTATCTGAGGTCCGGCCACCCCACCCATGCCGAGGAGACCTACGACCCCGAGCCGGCAGCCGACGACGACGTGCGAGTGGACCCGGGTGGCCCCGTCCCTCCACCAGGCAAGGAAAGGGACCGGATACGCGCCGAGAAGGCGGCCGAAACTCTGAGGTCCGATCTGGCGCGCCACCTGAATCGCACGGCCTTCCCGGGCGACCGTTCGTCACTCGTGCAGACCTTGTCGAAGGAGCACGCTCCGGACACTCTGGTCGATGCGGTGCGTGAACTGCCCGGGGGCGAGCACTACAAGAACGCGGGGCAGATCGTGCGGGCGCTGGGCCACCGGCCCCACGCCTGACGGCGGCCATAGGCGGATAGCCAACGTACGCTGTCCCGGCCCACTCAGGCCCAACGCCCCGCCCAAGCACCTCACACCCCACTGGACAGCCGCCGGCATGGTGGTACGCGCCCACGCGTGAGCCACCCCGCGCGCCGGGCCCGGGCAAGAATGGCGCAGCAGGGGCGCCAGCGGCAGGACCGATACTTCTCCTGCGCCTGCCGAGTGGTCGAGGTCAGTGCCCCGTCCGCTTCCGGAACTGGTCGGCTGTCTTGTGGGCGATCTCCTGCGCCTTCCCGCGCAGCTGCTCGCCCAGACCATGCCTCTGCGTGGATTTATCGCCGATTGCCTTGCCAAGGGTCTCCTTCATCTTGCCCTTGACCTGTTTCGCCTTCGCCGTGCCCTTGGTCATCAGAATCCCTGTCCTTCCGAGCGTTCGGCAGGGCTGTGGTATGCGGGGCTGTCATCCCACCCTGCCTCTGCCACCGAAGTGCTGCAAACCAGCACGGGCATCCCGGGACCACATCCGGCCAGAGGACATCACGGCCGTCGAGGTCACGCGTGCAGGTGATCTCGGAAGCGGCCACGCCTGACGCAAACCGTCCCGGCACTGCGGTGACAGCGGCCGACAACCGAGCCGTCGCTTACGACCTCGCCCACGATTGTCAGCGGCGTCGCGGCGTCCGGGACCTCCGCCTCCGGCGTTGTCGTCAGTCGCCGACGCTCCTTCCCCAAGCTCTCAGCTGCGTTCGAGCAGGGGAGACCCCATCCGACTCCCTCCTCCGCCTTGGATTCGAAGGCCCCAGACGCCGCTCCTTCTCCCACTGCCAATCGTGGGCGAGGTCATTACCTGACATGTACGGCGATGGCCCGTGCGCACTCCATCGACTCGGCATGCCCGGTGTCCACCTCCAGGTCGTAGACCATGCCCCGGTGGACCGCATCGGCCTGGGACACAGCCATCCCGGTGACCCGATCTCCTCGTGCGATCTCACGGCCTGCGGCAATCACGCCATCGCACCTGACGCCGACCCACAGCACCCGCAGTTCGCCCAGAGCCTTCTGCCATCGCTCCTGTGATTCCGCGCCACCGAGGAAGACCTCATCGATGATGATCCGGGCGCCCGCACGGGCCATCGCGGCGATTCCCTCAATCCAGGCTGCTTCAAGAGTCCGGAACTCCGGCCCGACGATCACCTCACCGTCCGGAGCGAACTCGATCCCGGTATCCGATGCCTGCATGGACGCGGGCATCGCGTCCACCAGCGTGTCGACCCCGAAGGCCAGCCACGGACCCGGCAGGACCGCCTGCAGACACCGCACGATCCCGGACTTCCCTGAGCTCGAGCCACCATTGAGAAAGATCACCTGAGTCGTCACCGCGCCACAGTAGCGGCACTGCAACAACGCTCGAAACGGATTTCAGCAAGCACCACACCGCCGGCCGCAACCCGGTGAACCTTCCCGGTCACGGCACCAAGGAGATGAAATCGCAAAGACGCCCCGGGATCACGGTGACCCCGGTCTCGGGGCTTCCTGCTGAGATCTTGTGGCCGGCACAAGGCGGCATCACTCCGACACAAGGTCGGTGAGTGGTTCCGGTCGCCGGGGCGGCTGACGGACCATGTAAGGGGACGGACTTCCGTCGGCGGCCGTGCGTCGTGTTCCGTCTGCGGGTGATCGCAATGAAGGGTTCGATCCGGATCGGGAGTGTGCGGGGGCTGGAGCTGCGTGCGCATTGGAGCGTGCCGCTGATCATGCTGCTCTTCGCGTACGGTCTGGGCAGCCGCACACTGCCTGCGTACGTACCGGGCCTGGCATCGGTGGTGTACGCGGTGGCTGGAGTCATCGGTGCGCTGCTGTTGCTGGTGAGTCTGGTGGTGCATGAGGTGGCGCACGCGCTCACGGCCCGCAGGTCCGCGATTCCCGTGCGGGACATTACGTTGTGGGCGCTGGGTGGAATAACCCGGATGGAGCGGCCTGCGACGGCGCGGGCGGCGCTCGCGGTCGCCGTGAGCGGGCCGCTGGCCAGTCTGGTGCTCGGCGGGGCCGCACTGGGGGTCGCGGTCGGGGCCGGGGCAGGGGGCTGGCGGATACCAGCTGTTGTGCTGGCGTGGCTGGGCGGCACGAACCTGCTGCTGGGCGTCTTCAATCTGCTTCCCGCCGCGCCCTTGGACGGGGGCCGGGTTCTGCAGGCCGCGCTGTGGTGGCGTACGGGTGATGAGGACCGGGCCCGGCGGGCGGCCGGGCGCAGCGGACAGATCCTCGGTATGGGTCTCGCCGTGCTCGGGTGGCTGGCTTTTGTGAGGGGGGTGCCGGGTGGGTTGTGGCTGCTGGTCATCGGCTGGTTCGTGGCGCTCACCGCCGCGGCCGAACGACGGTGGGCCGAGCTCCGTACGGTCCTGCGCGGTGTACGCGTGAGGGAGGCGATGACCAGTCCGGCCGCAACCGGTCCGGACTGGCTGACGGTGAACCGTTTCCTGTCCGACGTGGCCGCACAGGCAGGTCATTCGGTCCTGCCATTGGTGGACTTCGAAGGCCGTCCCAGCGGCGTCGTACGACTGCGCCGACTCGGTGCCGTGCCGTCCGAGCAGCGGGAGACGCTGCGTATACGCGAAGTGGCGACCCCGCTGTCGCAGTGCACGCTCGCCACACCGGACGAGCTCCTCACCGGGGTCCTGGACCGTCTCGGCTCAGGCGGCGGGCTGCCCATCCTGGTCACGGACAGCGGCCGGCTCGACGGGATCGTCACCGCCCACGACATCGACCGAGTCGCCCAGCTGCATGCAGCGGGCCCGGATGGCGCTACTCCGACTCCCGACGGATGACTTCCGGCACGGCCTGCCGTACCGGGACCCGCGAAGAAACGGGTGCGTTCGCGCACCACATCGCGTTGCAGGACGACCGGTCGGCGCCGACCGCACGTCACCACCTCCCCCTGAGCGTGCGCTCGACGATGGGGCGCGGCGGGGCGGCGACGGCGGATTCGGCATCGGCGACCGTCGCATCGCGGAGGGCACGCGACGAGCACAGCTCATGGACCTGGTGTTCACGGTGGGGCGTACGGATTGCCCATGATGGCGTTCAACACGTTCCACGTGCAGCTGCTGGACGGGTGGTTCGACACCGCACCCTGAGCGGTGGGTGGGTACGCGACCGCCCCGGGACACCGACGCCCCGGAGCGGACGGCCCTGCCGATGCGCCTGCGTCAGGCCTTGACAGCGGGCTCAACGGTAACGGCGTTCCCCGCCTCACCGTCCTGTGCAGCGGCGGACTGGGCGACGCCCGGGATGACCGCTGCCACCGCGGCTGCCAAGAGCGCGACACCGCCGCCGATCAGCAGGCCGACGCGGAAGCCGTCCTCGGAGGCGAACGTGAAGCCACCCATGGTGACCGTCATCTGCGAGAGGACGGCACCGATCACCGCGGCGCCGATCGAGGTGCCGAGCGAGCGCATCAGCGCGTTGAACCCGTTCGCGGCGGCCGTCTCGGACATCGGGACCGCACTCATGATCAGGGCGGGCATCGCGCCGTAGGCGAGACCGACGCCACCACTGATCACGACGGTGACGATCAGCAGACCCCAGGTCGAGCCCATCAGCGCCATGGACAGGCCATAGCCGGCCGCGATGACGAGGGAACCGGAGACGAGGGTGAGCTTCGGGCCGCGCGCGTTGGTCAGCTTCCCGCCGAACGGCGAGACGACCATCATGACGAGGCCGGCGGGCGCCATCCACAGGCCCATCGCCAGCATCGACTGGCCGAGGCCGTAGCCGGTCGCCTCGGGGAACTGCAGCAGCTGCGGCACGATCAGCATCTGCGCGTACATGCCGACGCCGATCAGGATCGAGGCGGCGTTGGTGAGCAGCACCCGGGGGCGGGCGGTGGTGCGCAGGTCGATCAGCGGGTCGCGGGTGCGCATCTCCCAGAAACCCCAGACCAGCAGGACCACGACCGCGGCGGCGAAAAGGCCGACCGTGCTGCCCGAGCCCCAGCCCCAGTCCGCACCCTTGGAGATCGCGAGCAGCAGACAGACCAGGCCCACGCCGAGACCGAGCGCCCCGGCCAGGTCGAAGCGCTCCCCCTTCGCCGCGGCCGGTACGTTGGGAATGAAGGACCAGATCATCACGGCGATCAGTGCAGCGAGGACAGCCGACCCCCAGAACAGTGCCCGCCAGCTCGTGTACTCCGCGACTGCGGCGGCGATCGGCAGGCCGAGGCCGCCGCCGATGCCCATGGAGGCGCTCACCAGTGCAATGGAAGAGCTGAGCTTTTCGGCCGGCAGCAGGTCACGGAGCAGGCTGATGCCGAGCGGCACCACGCCCATGCCCATGCCCTGCAGACCGCGCCCGGCGATCATCATGCCGACGGACGATGTCAGGGCGCACACCACCGAGCCGACGATCAGCGGCACACAGGAGACGAGCAGCATCTTGCGCTTACCCAGCAGGTCGCCGAGGCGGCCGGCGACGGGGACGCAGACCGCTGCCGACAGGAGCGTGACGGTGATCACCCACGTGGCATTGGAGGACGTGGTGTGCAGGATCTGCGGCAGATCAGCGATCAGCGGCGTCACCAGGGTCTGCATGATCGCGGCGACAGTGCCGGCCAGCGCGAGCGTGGCGACGGTGCCGCCCGATCGGTGGGTTGGCTGGGGGCCGTCCATGAAGGGCTCCTCTACGTGTTCGGGATTCGAGATCGGAAGAGTATGCATAATACATATCTCATGTATCGACCATGCTGCATGCATCATGCATGGTGCAGGATCATTGCGACATCACATGCACCGTCCGGCATGCACGGGACCGTCGAGGAGATCCGATGAACAGGGCCACGCGCCAGGTGGAGTACGAGCAGATGCTGCAGAGCCGCTACCTTCACCTTCACAAGTCGAAGGGGCGGCGCAAGGGCAGCACCCTGGAGCGCAGCGCGTACATCCTGCTCAGCCGCATCCGGGTGCAGGGCCCGATGTCCATCGGCCAGCTCGGTGACGCCTTCGGCCTCGACGCGTCCACCCTGAACCGGCAGACCGCGGCCGCCATGCGCGCCGGACTCGTCGAGCGCATCCCGGACCCCGACGGCGGCATGGCGCGCAAGTTCCGTATCACCGCGGAAGGCGAGCAGCGCCTCGACGAGGAGCGCGAGGGCACCATCCACACCCTGGAACAGATCATGGCCGACTGGTCCGACGAGGACATCGCCGCCTTCGCCGACTACCTCAAGCGCTTCAACACCGACATCGAGCGCCTGGACGGTAGGCCCTGGCCGCGGCCGTGAGACCGCAGCACAGGTGCCGAACGGCCTCCCGCGACAGGGAGTGTGGTAACCATGAAGCCTGCAAACCGGTCGTTCAACTGTGCGCGGCCGCACCCTCCGGCTTCCGCGACGCCGACCCGGTGCATATCGCCAATCGAAGACCGGAAACCCTGGCCCGATTCCGGCGGGCCAGGGTTTCCATGATGTGCGGGCGTTGCTGTTACCACTTGTCGCGGTAGTGGTCCTCGATCACTCGGAAGCTGCCGACGACACCGTTCTTGACAAACACGCCGCCGTGGACGAAGCGCGGCGTGACACCGTTGCTGGTGCTGAACGGGCCGACAGTGGCAACGGGAGAGCCGTTGTCACAGGTCGCGCCGCGGAAGACCTCAACGGTCCGGCGGCTGTCGTTGCGGACGTTGAGAGTCCTGGAACCCAGACCGCTCACCACGGTGATGCAGCCGTCGGAGTGGGCAGAGTAGGACCGCTCGTTGAAGAAGATCCTTCCTCTGCCGTAGTCGCCGCCGTAGTCGCCGCCGTAGTCGCCGCCGTAGTCGCCGCCGTAGCCGCCGCCGTAGCCGCCACCGTTGCCGCCACCGTTGCCGCCGTAGCCGCCACCGTTGCCGCCACCGTTGCCGCCGCCCTTGCCACCGTTGCCGCCGTAGCCGCCACCGTTGTCGCCACCTCGGCCGCCGCCACCGTTGCCGCCGTAGCCGCCACCGTTGCCGCCACCGTTGCCGCCGCCCTTGCCACCGTTGCCGCCGTAGCCGCCACCGTTGCCGCCGCCACCGTTGCCGCCGTAGCCGCCACCGTTGCCGCCACCGTTGCCGCCGCCACCGTTGCCGCCGTAGCCGCCGCCGTAGCCGCCACCGTTGCCGCCGCCACCGTTGCCGCCGTAGCCGCCACCGTTGCCGCCGCCACCGTTGCCGCCGTAGCCGCCACCTCCGTTGCTGTTGCCCTTCCCGCCGCCGCCCTCTTCCAGCGGAGCCGCGGCGGGAGCGGCGGCCTGTTGCTGGACAACGGGCGCGGCTGCGGGGGTATCCGCGGCTGTGGCGTAGTTGATACCGGTTGCCGCCAGGGCCGCGGCGCCTACAACGGCGGCGGTCACGGCGACAGTACGCGTGGTCATATCGCTTCTCCTGTCTCTGAGACATCGGCTGTAGCCGATACGTGACAAACGTACTGAAAGATGTTTTTATCTGTCATATCGGACACTCCTAAAGCGTGACACCCCACAGCCGATCGGGTGAATTTGCGCTATTTACGCATATGGGCTTCGTCTATTTGAAAAATAGTCATGTTGACCTCTATCTGAGTGGCCGTCATTTTCCTTTTGTCGCGGCACTCTGAGTGGCGGTCAGTACTTCGATCGGTCGCGTAGAGGGCGAGGGCAGAGACCAGGGTCGGCCCCAGAGGCAAAGGGGCGCCCTGAGCATCGGTTACGGCATGGCTCAGGACATCATCGCCGAGTGGGACGGGACCCCTCAGCCCTGTGGCGCAAGCGGGTGGCGCGTCACGCCCACGGCCGCACCGTCTGCTCGGGGCACGGATCGAGCCTCGTTCCGGCAGAGGGCCGGCTGGCGGGAGGCCCACTGCCTCATAGCTGACGCGCGAGGCGCCGAAAGCAGATGAGCGCCGCGGCGATGCCGTCGAAGGCAAGGAAGTGGTCGGCCTTGCCTTCGTAGCGGCGGTGGAGCCTGCGGCATCCGGCGGGCCAGGCCACGTTCCGCTCGACAACCCAGCAGTGGCGGCCCGAGTGGGTGGAGGACTCGACGCCCCGTCGGGCCAGGCGATGCGTGATGCCCCGGCTGCGCAGCAGTTGCCGCAGGTGCCGGTAGTCGTAGCCCTTGTCGCCATGCAACCTGCCGGGCTCGCGACGCCGCGGCCCCCTGCGGGAACGGATGGGCGGTATGCCCCGCGCGAGCGGCTGAAGATCCTGGCTGTCGTGCATGCTGACACCCGAGACGCCAATGGACAGCGGCAGACCGGTGCGCTCGGTGATCAAGTAGATCTTCGACCCGGATGACGTCTAAGGACCCGAGTTGGCCCCACCGGAGGGGGTGCAGTGGGACGCCATCTGCGCTCCGAGTTCAAGGAGCACAGATGGCGCGGATGACCAAGGTAGAGCTGTTCGCTGCGATCCGGCGGGACGCGCGGCTTGAGGGCACGGGTGTCCGGGCGCCCGCCCGAAGGTGCGGGATCCATCGCCGAAGGGTCCGGGAGCCGCTGCAGCGCCCTGCCAGGTCGGGGACGGTTCGTCGTCTTGGCCCATGAGGCCAGAACGAGGACGAGGCCGCGTTCGCGGCCCCTCAGTCGATACAGAACTCGTTGCCCTCGATGTCCTGCATCGGGATGCACGCATCATTGCCGTCATACAGCGTACGCACATGTACCGCGCCGAGCGGGACAAGTCGTGCGCATTCGGCCTCAAGTGCGGCGAGGCGCTCTTTACCTACGAGTCCGGTGCCAACCCGCACGTCAAGATGCAGCCGGTTCTTGGCGGCCTTCCCTTCGGGGACGCGCTGGAAGTACAGTCGCGGGCCCACACCTGAGGGATCACTGCAGGCGAACCATGAATCCCGCTGCTCAGGTGGCTGCGAGCGCTTGAAATCGTCCCACGTGGCAAACCCCTCCGGTGGCGGCGGTACGACGTACCCCAACACCTCGCACCAGAAACGAGCGAGGCGCTCAGGTTCTGCGCAGTCGAAGGTGACCTGGAACTGCTTGATCGATGCCATCAGCCCTCCACGTGCTGTTCACCGAAACCCCGGATGTCATCGCCGTGTGGAGAGCAGACGCGCCACCAGGGATGCATCGATGTCCACCCCGTCGTCGTGCAACTTGGTGATCTCGGTCAAGGCTGGCGAGCCTGCCACATGATCACCCTCGGCTCAACCAACTTTCCACCTGCTCCGGGGTCATGACTGACGTGCCTGGGGGCAGCCGTGCCATCCGACGCGGACAGATAGTTGACAGCTATTGATAATCCTCGACCCCGAAGCAGAGGTCGATGCCTTCAACCGCATCTGCCAACTCGCCGGGCCACACCGGGCGGTGGTCCTGGTCACCCACCGCATGTCCGGTCCGCCACGCCGACACCATCAACGTCCTCACCCAGGGACGCCTGAGCAAGCACGGCACCCACGATGAACTGATCGCCGCAGACGGACGGTACGCAGCCATGTTCCACACCCAGGCCGCCCAGTACGCGCCGAATTCCCGCGCCCAGGTACCGAACCCCAGTACCCCACCCGTCCCGGACCACTCCTGACCCCGCAGACCAGCTGACCGCCTGACGCCCTCCCCCGGTACTCGGCAGAACTGCGCCGCTGCCTCATGCTGCCGCGCGCCGCAGCATGAGGCACTCCGGCGACCAGGGCCGGCGGCGCTCCCGGGACGCGGGCGATCGCGCCCTCGTCGGTGCCGTCCGGACCCGCGGTGGTCAGGCGGCGGGCGTGTTGAGGAGCCCCGGCCAGTAGCGCGGGCCGGGAGCCGGGTATCACCGCATGCACGCGGTGGGCGGACGTTCGCGTACCGCGCCGTAGGCGATGAAGTACGCCGGCACTCGCTTGAGCCACCGCGAGTTGGTCAACAGTTCAGTCATCCGCTGTGACCGCTCGGCGTTCCCGAAGGGCGGTCGTCCCGCCAGTACGGGTGCGATGACCCGCGCATGGGCGAATCGCTGCAACGCCTGCGTCACGGCTGTGGTCGGCCACCGGCGGCGCTGTACGGCTCGCACGTCCCCCAGGCCGACCACACCCCTGCGCAGCGGCTCGACGAGATACCGGGCGGTGGCGACGGCGTCTTCGACAGCAAGATTGATGCCGATGCCGAAGACCGGCGACATCGCGTGCGCCGCGTCACCGATGCACAGCAGTCCCGGGCGGTGCCAGCGTCGGAGGCGGTCGAGCCGTACGTCGAGCATCTTCACCTCGTCCCACGACTGCAGCGCGTGCACCCGGTCCGCGAGCCACGGGACGGCGGCCGAGAAGTCGGCCATGAACCGCTCAAGACCGGCGGCACGGCGGTCGGCATCGGTCCCCTTGGGGATCAGCGCCGCGCACTGCCAGTAGTCCCCGCGGTCGATCATGGCGGTGAGGAACCGGTCACCGACGCCTCCCACGAGCCCGTGCGGATCGCCCTCCCGCCGTGGCAGCCGGAACCACCACGCGTCCATGGGGCAGGCGAATCTCCGCAGGGCCAGTTCGGGCCGAGAGCGGGCCAGCGAGCTCCGGCCGTCGCAGGCCACCGTGAGAGTGGCTCGCAGTTCACCGGTGCGGCCGTCAGGCGTGCGGTACCGCACCCCCATGACCCGTCCGCGCTCCACCAGGAAGGAAGTCGCCTCAGTGCTCATCCGCACGGAGAACGACGGCTCTCGACCCGCCTCGTCCGCGAGGAGGTCGAGCAGGTCCCACTGCGGCACCATCGCCACGTAGTTGTACGGGCCCCGCAACGCGCTGATGTCTCCGACGGTGACCAGCGAACGGTCAGGGCCGAGCGGCAACTGCACCGTCGTCACCCGCCGCTGCGGCAGACGGGCAAACCGCTCCGCCAGGCCGAGGTCGTCCAGCAGCGCCAGGGTGGACGGATGCACCGTGTCGCCGCGGAAGTCGCGCAGGAAGTCGCCGTGCTTCTCCAGGACCGTGACCGCCACTCCGGCCCGGGCCAGCAGCAGACCGAGGACCATCCCGGCGGGGCCGCCTCCCACAACACAGCACGTGGTCCGTTCCATCGCAGCCCCTGCCCTCGGTGAAATCCCGGCATCCGTCACGATGGGACATATACCATCAAAACCTGCAAATCTGCCGCGAAGATTCGCGGATCCTTCTGGGAGGCATGATGAGCCAGCAGCCGGTCCTTCTGCCCTACGCCGACCCGGCCTTCGTGGCAGACCCCTTCCCGCTCTACCGACAGCTGCGCGAGGACGGCCCGGTACGGCGCGTCGTCATCGCCGGTGGCCTGGAAGCCTGGCTCGTCACGCGCTACGAAGACGGCATCGTGGCCCTGTCCGATCCCCGGCTGAGCAGCGACGTCCGTGACGCGTCGGATCCACAGCTCATGCAGCGGCTGCCCGCGACGGAACGCGAGTCCATGCTGCGCAACATGCTCCGCTCCGACCCGCCCGACCACACCCGCCTGCGCCGTCTGGTCTCCAAAGCGTTCACAGCGCGCAGAGTGGCCGAGCTGCAACCCCGCGTCCAGGTCATCGCCGACCGACTGCTCGACGCGATCGTGCCGGTCGGCCACGCCGACCTCGTCAAGGACTTCGCGCTGCCGCTTCCGGTCACGGTGATCAGCGAATTGCTCGGAGTACCCATGGCCGACCGGCACGAATTCCAACGGTTGACCGACGACATGATCCTCCAGGGGACGGCCCCGCCGGATCCGGCCCAGGTGGATGCGGCGTGGCAGCAGATGCGCTCGTACCTGACCAGACTCCTGGAGGCCAAACGCGCCCAGCCCGGGGGCGACCTGCTCAGTGCGCTGATCACCACCCGGGACGAGGAGCACCGGCTGGACGAGGACGAGCTGATCGCCATGGCCTTCCTGCTGCTGGCGGCCGGATACATCACCACGGTCAACCTGATCGGCAGCGGCATCGCGGCGCTGCTCGCCCACCCCGGCCAGCTTCAGATGCTGCGGGAAGATTCGGCGCTTCTACCGGGCGCGATCGAGGAGTTCCTCCGCTACGACGGACCGGTCAGCCCCGGGATCGCCCGGTTCGCGCGCGAGGACGTCACCATCGCCGGCGTGGCCGTCCCACGCGGCGCAACCGTGCTGGTCGCCTCCGCCATCGCCGACCGCGACCCGGCACGGTTCTCCGACCCCGATCACCTGGACATCACCCGACAGGACAACACTCACCTCGCGTTCGGGCACGGCATCCACTACTGCCTGGGAGCGCCACTGGCCCGGCTCGAGGGCCAGATCGCCATCGGCACCGTCCTGCGTCGCCTTCACCACCTCACCCTGGCCGTGCCGCCCGGCGAGCTGCAGTGGCGGCCGGGCGGGCTGCGCGGTCCCGAGCGGCTGCCCGTCACCTTCACGTCGGCCGACCCGGACTGAGCAAGCGAACGCCGGCCTGGCGCGACTAACGAGCGGAACGCCTCCGGCTGCGACCGCACCCGGGCGCTCTTCGGCCGAAGGACCGAGCTGATGCGCCGGCGAGGCGCTCGGGGCACGACTGCCAACACCCTTGGCTCCTGTTCGCGGACATGGGTGTAGCCCCTCGTGGGCGTCGATACAGCGGCGGGTGGTGCTGGCCGATCGCGGCGAGCGGCTGCGCAAGGAGCTCGCCGGGATCGATGGCGTGGCGATCCGTCTGGAGGCCGCGAAGGTCGTGATCGGGCAGTTCATCGACGCCGTGCGGTCCGGGCAGGCGAATGATCCGGCCTTGGCCGAGGAGTTGGAGCGGGTCTCAGCCTGGGGGCGCTGGCCGCTCTCGACTTCGCCGGGCTGGACGACGACCCCGACGACCCGGTGATCGTCACCGGCCGCCGGGCAACTCGTGGCCATCCGCCCGCCGCCGCTCAGAAGCAGGCGAACCGGCTGGTCAGCCGTGAGCGTGCGGCAAAGGAGCGCGCTACTTCCTCGGGAACCTCATGCCCCAGTCTCCAGGTGTCCACGGGCAAGGGAAAGCTTCGGAGCGGTGGTTTCCCCAAACTAGACCTCCTGAAGCCTGATACGCCGTGACGAGAGCCCTCTGCTTCTGGGCAGAGTGCGGAGGGCTGCCCCGCGGACGGAGGCGTGGGCGCTCACTTCTGGCCGAGCTTGATGCGTTCGGTCAGGTCACCGACTTCGCTGCCGAGTTTCTGCACAGGGGCGGCGAGGGAGGCCAGCGCGGACTCCATATCAACTGCTGCGGACGTGTACTTGTCCATGCTGGCTGCGTGCTCCAGCCGTGCCCACACGGCTGCTTCGGCCACCAGGGCGTCGCGCTGGGGGCTGGCGATCGGGTGCTGGGATGCCTTGGTGAGCAATTCGCGGGCCTGCCGGCCCGGGGCGCTGTCAGTCATGGCCGGAATCCTTCCAGCGGGCCTGAGCCAAAGGGCGGATTTCGGACGGTGGAATACAGCGAAGAAGTACGACCTGCCCGCGATCCACTCGCCGACCGCCAGCAGCGAGGTCACCCCGGCCGGCACCGCACACACGGTCAGCGCGAGGACGACAGCTGGAGGTCGTCGACGAGTCGGCGACGGGTGCGGAGGCGGTGTCGGTGGTGCGGGAGCTGCGGCCCGATGTGGCGCTGATGGACGTACGGATGCCGGAAATCGACGGCATTCGGGCCACCGAGGAGATCCTGGGCTCGATTCCGAAGCGCCCGTATCGTCGTCGTCACCGCCTTCGAGAACGACTCGTACGTGTACGACGCGCTGCGCGCCGACGCCTCCGACTTCCTCCTGAAGCGCGCCGCCGCGAAGGAACTGGTCCAGGCGGCCCGGCTGGTCGCGCGCAGCGACTCGCTGCTCTTCCCCGCCGCCGGACGCGCCCTCGCCGCCGAACACGGCGCCCGTCGGCCTGCCGCTCCCCCGCCCTGGGCGGCCCGCCTCACCGAACGCGAGGCGGACGTCCTGCGTCTGATGGCGAAGGGCCTGACCCATGCGGAGATCGCCGACCGGATGGGGGCCGGGGCGGCGACGGTCCCCATGGTTGACGTCCCGTCCGTGGCAGTTGCGGAGGATCGAGGCGTCCGGGGATGAAAGAGGAGGAAGGCGAGGCAAGACGGGCGCAGTGTCCGAATCGCTCTCCCCCGTCTAGCACATCAGCCCCGGCAGGCCACTTCTATGCGGCCGCCATCCGCCTCGAAAACCATTGCATTCAAGGGCGATCAAGGATCAAGCACCCTCCCAGGTCAACCGAACGATGGACACGACCCCGAGCCGGTGCACGGCTTAGTCTCTGCGCTGACCACCTGAAGTGAACCAGAAGTGAGGCGCGGATGAGGATGGGGCAGCCCAGAGGGGCGGCGTACGCCATGCCGCCGACGCTATGGCATGCGCTGAACGGCTTGTTCGTCTCCTCGCTCGTTGCGGCCCTCGTGGTCGTGATCGGTCCGGGCACGGCTGTGTCGAACCATGACACGTCCATCGTGGCCGCCCTGTCCGTGCTCCTCGCCGCCACGTACGCGGTGGGATTCGCCGGCACTGCCAGGCCTGCCGGCTCTCGACGTGGCGAGGAACCCACCGAATCCGTCGGCACGACCGGAGGGAACCCGGGCCGTGTACTGCGCTGGCTTGGCGCGCTGACCGCGGTGTGGACCTGCCTCATGGCGTTCAGTGCTGGGTTCGGCTGGCTGGGGTTCCCGCTGTTCGCACTGTATGTCCTGCTCCTGCCGCTGCGGCTGGCGGTCGCTGCCGTCGCTCTGGGGACCGTCATCGTGGTCGCCGCCAAGGGAGCGGAGGCCGGCACACTGGGGATCCCCCAGGTGGCCGGACCGCTGCTGGGCGCTCTGGTCTCCACGCTGCCAGTGCTCGGGTACCAGTCGCTGTACCGGCAGAGCCAGGCGCGCCAGGCGCTCATCGCTGAGCTGATCGTCACCCGGGACGCGCTGGCGGAATCGCAGCGGGAGGCCGGCCGGCTCGCCGAACGCCAGCGGCTGGCCCGGGAGATACACGACACGGTCGCGCAGGGCCTCTCGAGCGTGATCATGCTGTTGCGCGCCACCTACGCCGCGCTGCCTCCGGACGCGTCCCTGGCACAGGAGCGGACAGCCGCGGCCACCGAGGTCGCCACGGCGAACCTCGCCGAGTGCCGGCGCTTCCTGTACGAACTGAGCCCGCCGCCCCTGGTCGAGACGCCCCTGCCCGAGGCGTTGCGCCGACTGGTCGACCGGAGTGCCGAGGACGGTCTCAGCACCGCGTTCCAGCTGCACGGGGAGCCGTACCCGCTGGGTGCCGAGTGCGATGTGGCGCTGCTGCGGCTGACCCAGGAGGCGCTGGCCAATGTGCGCGGACACGCGCACGCCGAGAGGTGCGTGGTGAGCCTGTGCTACCTGGACGACCGGGTGACGCTCGATGTCTTCGACGACGGCAAGGGCTTCGATCCGGAGCTGCCCCTGCAGGACTCCCGTGGCGGCTTCGGGCTCTTCGGGATGCGCCAGCGGATAGAGGAGCTGGGCGGCGCGCTCACCGTCGAATCCGCGATCGGCGAGGGAACGGCGGTCGCTGCCAGTCTGCCGATTCCGAATGGGGTGCCCTCATGACCGCGCGGCAGACCGCCTCCAAGGCGCAGGTACGCGTGCTGATCGTCGACGACCACCCGGTCGTGCGCCGTGGCCTGCGCGCGCTCCTCGATGACGTGCCCGAAGTCGTGGTGGCCGGTGAGGCGGGGGACGGCGCCGAGGCGCTGCGCATGGTCGCCGAGTCGACGGAGGTCGACGTGGTCCTCATGGACCTGCGCATGGGCGGCCGTACCGACGAGGTGTCAGGCGTCGCCACCGATGCGACCGACAGCGGGCGAGGCGGCGGCGAGCGCATGGACGGTGTCGAGGCCACCCGCCGGATCAGGGCCCTGCCGGCCCCGCCCCGGGTACTGGTCCTCACCACCTACAGAACCGACGCTGAGATCCTTGCCGCCGTCGAGGCGGGTGCGACCGGCTACCTCCTCAAGGATGCGCCGGTCGACGAGCTGATCTCCGCAGTGCACGCCGTCGCGGCCGGCGAGACCGTGCTGGCTCCGCCCGTCGCCACTCGGCTGCTCGGCCGCATGCGGGCACCGCAGTCCACACTGACCCCACGCGAGACAGAGATTCTCGTCCTGCTCGCGAAGGGACTGTCGAACCGTCAGGTGTCACGCGCGCTGTTCATCAGCGAAGCAACAGTGAAGACGCACCTGGTCCGTGTCTTCGCCAAGCTCGGGGTGGACAGTCGCACCGGCGCCGTGACGGCGGCACTGGCCCACGGCCTGATCCCCGAACCCCTGCCCTGCCCCACCTCGCCGACCGCACGACCGAATCCTGCAGCCCCGGCCACTCCCTCCGGCCGGCCCGAGTTTCCGGACCCCACAGCGCAGCGAGGTTCCCCTGCCACACCACCAAGCTGACACAGCGGCGGCCCATGGCCGACACCGCGAGACGGCACGCGGTCCGCCGTCCTGTACTGCTGCACCGCTCGCACCTGAAAGTGCAGCACAACCACACACCGCATCCCCATGCGGTGATCCGACGCGGCGCCGAATTCCCGCGACCGCGTGACTTTCGCGCGCCTTCATTCCCTCTCAGAGAAGGTCATCGCCTCAATGAGACAGTCACGACGGGCTGGGTCGACCAGATCCTCAGCCCGCTCAACCACGCCCATAGCCTACCGGCTGACACGCCGTCCAGTGCGAACGGTCCTGGGGGTGCTCACCGCGGCCTGTGTGGCCGGAACACTGTGCACCCTGCCCGTCGCCGCAGCGGCACCGGCCGCGTCGGCCGCTCAGGCTGCCCAGCGGCAGCAGGACAGCCCGGTTGTCGCCACGCACAAGCTCACACTCGTCACGGGAGAGGTGGTGACGCTGGAGCGCCACGCCAACGGCTTCCAGGCGGCAACGATCGCGCCCACGCCTGACGGCACTCCGGCGGCGTTCTCCACCTTGCGGGTGCGCGATGAGCTCTATGTCGTCCCGGACAAGGCTCAGCCCTACCTCGCCGCGAACGAGCTCGACCGCGAGCTGTTCAACGTCACCAAGCTGGTCGAGTACGGCTACGACGACGCGCACCGCCCCGCCGTGCCGCTGATCGCGACCTACGCCGGCGCGCCGGGCAAGGCGGGCAAGGCGCTCAAGCAGGCCGCGCCGGCCGGTTCGGTGAAGGCCGACGAGCTGCCCAGCGCCAACGCGGTGGCGCTGCACGCCAGCAAGAAGAAGGCAGCGACCTTCTGGGAGGCGGTCGACGACGACCGCACGGCCACGACGAAGGCACCGAAGCTGGCCGACGGCATCAAGAAGCTCTGGCTCGACAAGCCGGTCAAGGTGACGCTGGACCGGAGCGTTCCGCAGATCGGCGCGCCGACCGCATGGGCGGCCGGCTACGACGGCACCGGCACCAAGGTGGCCGTCCTCGACACCGGTATCGACCCCAACCACCCTGATGTGGTGGGGCAGGTGAAGAAGACCCAGAACTTCACCGACGACCCCGACGCGGTCGACCACCACGGTCACGGCACGCACGTCGCCTCGACCATCGCCGGCTCGGGTGCCGCGTCGGGCGGCACGTACAAGGGTGTGGCGCCGGGCGCCGACCTGTACATCGGCAAGGTCCTCAGCAACGCCGGAGTCGGAGCCGAGTCGGGCGTCATCGCCGCCATGGAGTGGGCGGTGGCCGAGGGTGCGGACGTCGTCAGCATGAGTCTGGGTTCGGAGCTCCCCAGTAACGGCACCGACCCGCTGAGCCAGGCCGTCAATGAGCTCACCGAGTCCTCCGGCGCGCTGTTCGTCATCGCGGCCGGTAACGAGGGCTCGGGCAAGTCGACCGTGGGTTCGCCGGGTGCCGCCGACGCCGCGCTAACCGTCGGCGCGGTGTCCAAGTCGGAGCTGCTCGCGGGCTTCTCCAGCCGCGGCCCGGTGAAGGACACCTTCGCGGTCAAGCCGGAAATCACCGCACCCGGCGTGGGCATCGTCGCCGCGCGCGCCGCCGGCACCTCGATGGGTAGCCCGGTCGACGGCAACTACACCTCGGCCAGCGGCACCTCGATGGCCACCCCGCACATGGCCGGCGCCGCGGCGATCCTCGCCCAGCGCCACCCGGACTGGACCGCCGACCGGCTCAAGCAGGTGCTGGTCAGCACCGCCAAGCAGGGCTCGTACACGGCCTACCAGCAGGGCGGCGGCCGGGTCGACGTGCCCAAGGCGATCGACGCCACGGTCTACTCCAGCCCCGCCGTCGTCAGCATGGGCAAGTCGACGGCCGCGAGCGCGCCGGTCACCAAGACGGTCAGTTACGTCAACACCTCCGGCGCGGAGAAGACGCTGTCGCTCCGCCTGGCCACCTCCGGGGAGACCGGGCCCGCACCGGACGGCACGTTCACGCTCAGCGCGACCAGCGTGACGGTCCCGGCGCACTCCACCGCGAGCATGACGGTGACCTACCACCCCGAACTCTGCGTCCTGGGCGACTACACCGGTGTCATCACCGCCACCGCGCCCGACGGCACCGCGATCCACACCACCGTCGGCGCGACGAAGGGGGTGCCCACCGTCGACCTCACCGTCAACGCGATCGACCGGAACGGAAACCCGGCGCAGAGCGCCGACGTGATCGTGTTCGACCTGGACCAGGACGAGATCATCCGGCCCAACCTCCAGGACGGAACGACGACCGTCTCAGTGCCGCTGGGACGCTACTCCGTCATGGGTATCGTCTACACGAGGGACAAGGCCGGAGTCGAGATCCTGAACAGCACCCTCGCCGGCGATCCCATGGTGGAACTGAAGGCGGACAAGACGATCACGCTCGATGCCCAGCTGGGCAAGGAGGTCAAAGTCGCGACGCCCAAGGAGTCCGAGCCGAACGGCTACAAGCTCGGGTACCGTCAGCAGCTCCCAGGCAATTACGGGATCGACTTCACGAAGTTCATGATCGGCCCGATCTGGGACCACGCCTACGTGGTGCCCACCGAGCCGGTGAAGCTCGGCACGTTCGAGTTCAACTTCCAGCAGCGCAGGTACGCCCCGGCGATCCGTGCGTCCATTGCCGGGCAGGGTGGCGCGCTCCCGCTTGAACCCGTGTTCAATGCGGCCCGGTTGGACGGCCCCAGCACGCTCCGGGCGGTCGACGCCGGCAAGGGGCAGCCGGAGGACCTGGCCGGCACGGACGTCAGTGGCACGCTCGCGGTCGTCACCAACGATGCCACCCGGAAGACGGCCGACCAGATCGCCGCCGTGGCCGATGCCGGCGCGAAGGCAGTGATCATCGTCGGCGACCAGCCGGGTACCTTCGACGCCAGTGTGCCGTTCGCCGCCCGCACGGCCATCCCGGCCTGGACCCTCAACCGGGACGAAGGCGCGGTGCTCTTCGACCGGATGGCCGGCGGTCCCGCGCAGGTCAACCTGCACGGCATCGCCAGCAGCCCCTACGTGTACAACATCGCGCTGATGGTCCCCGGTGGAATTCCGGCTGACCCCGTCGACGCGGTCACCGCGGAGAACTCGGCTGTGGTGAAGTCCCACTACCGCGCCACCAAGGGCACCAGACTCGGCGAGGCCGCATCGGTGGTCCGCCCGAGGGAGCGCCTCATCGTCCAGATCGTGGAGTTCGCCGACGGGCCGCTGGACCGGGAGGAGTGGCACTCCACCGGCAGCAAGTGGCCGACCTTGAAGGACATGCGGTGGTCCCACGCGGTCTTCCCGGACGCCCCCAACATCCTCCGTAGCCTGAATAACGTGCTCCGCAGCTACAGCCCGGGCGAGCGGCATGAGGAGACCTGGCTGGGCGCCGCGAACGGCCCGGCCGGCCCGGCGAACACCCTCGCGGTCCGCGAGGGCGACGACATGACCCTCATCGTGCCGGAGATGGGCGACAGCACACCGGAGCACTTCGGCTGGTTCGGCGCGGACGCCGACAAGGCGAAGGTACGGGTGTACCAGGACGGGAAGCTCCTCGCCGAGACGACGCGCGCGCTGATGATGCTGGGGCCGGTCAGTCCTGACCCGGCGACCTACCGGATCACCATGGACACGTCGCACCCGGCGTGGTTCCCGCTGTCCACAGCGACCCGCACCGATTGGACGTTCAGGTCCGCCCGGCCGGCGAACGGGGAGGAGAACCTGGCGCTCCTCTGGCCGAAGTACGGCTTCGACCTGGATGCGGAGAACACCGCCAAGGGTGGCAAAACCTACCACTTCGACCTGGCGTTCGCGCTCCAGACCGGCGCCACCCCGGACATCGACGGGGTCGAGGTGGAGATGTCCGCCGACGACGGTGCCACCTGGAGCCCCGCGACGGTGAAGGCAAAGGTCGACGGCCACTACAAGGTGTCCGTGAGCAACCCGGCAAAGGGCTATGTGTCACTGCGCGTCAAGGCGCAGGACACCAACGGCAGCAAGATCGAGCAGACCCTGATCAAGGCCTACGCCGTTCGCTGACCCTCACGGCAGCCCTTCCCTGACCGCACCCCTGGCACAAGGTACGCCCTTGCGCCAGGGGTGCACCCCGTTGTACTGGCAATCAAATACCCTGCTGGGACTCCGTATTGCCGAAAAAAATCAGCAAAGTCCTTGAAAGCGCCGGACATGTCCGAGAGTTCTCGACGTCCGTACCCGCCTGCTTGACGCACCGCATCATCGGCGCAGCTCCACATTTTTGAACGCGGCGCCGGCGGCATTTTCCTGTCCATGAATTCTCCGGGTTGGATCACCGGGCGTACGTCTCGACGTGGCACCGCCGCTTCATTGCCACGATCCCGCACGAAGCGGTCACTCGCACCCGGGACCGCCCTGGTCGCTGCTTGCTCGCTCCTGCTGCCTCCGCTTGTCAGGCGGATCGTCGAAGCACGATTCCCCAGATCACGAAGAAGACCACTCCGATCTTCGCTGCAAGCTGGTTCATGCCGGTCACCCCTCGGCTTGTGCGGTTGCTCCTGAACCGCTCGGGCCGTGACGGGCGAGGCGCTTCCCATGGATCGGATTTCCTCCCCGCCTGAAGACGGGGATTCCCTCCGAAGAACAGGGATGGTGGGTGGTCTTCTCCGCCTCGATGAACGCGTACACCTCGCTCATCGATCGCTCTCCTTCGCGAAGAGGACCGCCGCTTTTCGCCGCACCTCGATCGTCTGCGCCTGCTCGGCGGCAAGCCTCCGCAGCCGGCGCAACTCTTCGGGAGGTGACGCTCAAGTCCCGAAGTTTACTGTCGTCACTCGATCCAACGGGCAGCGGCCTCGTAGGTAGTGGCTGGGGTGCTGTTGAACGCGATGACCGCATCGGGTGCGTGCCGCCGAACCAGGTTGATTACTTGCTCGAGGAGTTCAACTTGATCGTCTGAGTGCCGCAGGCCACCGCCGACGGTGACGCACTCCCACGGATGGGCTCGCAGTGCATTCCCGACGACCGCTGCCACGTCATCACTTCCATCGAGGCCGATTAGGCAGGTCTCGACGCCCACGCCATGTTCGGCGAACTTGGTCAGTCCCGCCTCGATCGCCTTGGCTACCGGCTCGGGATCCCACAACCCGGGCACCCGATACGGATCAAGCCCGATGACGAGGACGCGGGGTGAAGCAGTGGTGTCCATGTCTGGACGATACCGGTCGAACGCCCCGCGAATCAGGAGGTGATGCTCAAGTCGCTTGACACGCCGATCCACAGGATCGCGAATCTGCATAACGTCCCACGGATCGCTGAGGGGGTGGGGAGTGGCTCAAACCGTGCAAGGTTCGCGTTCCGCCGGCAGTCGCGCCAATTGATTTTTACGCATGAGGGGACAAAACGCGCCAAGGTCGAATTTTCGCCTCTGGTGCACTTGTTCGTCCCGCGCTTCACTCCTGACCCATGAAGAGTAAGATCACGTCCATGCTCGCCGGACTGGTGCTGGCCGCCGGTTCGGCCCTCGGCGCAAGCCCGGCGGTCGCTGCCGAACCGGTTCCCACGGAGTTCGGCACCGACTGGCACGACCCACTGACCGCGGCGCCGCCCGTCGCGAAGCCACCGACCCGCTCCTGCCAAGTCACCGTCGCCGAGGCGCAGTTCCGCGACTTCACGCCGTACAGGGGCAGTTACACCCCGCCCGAGGAGTGCGGCGACCGCTGGAGCAAGGTGGTGCTGCGCCTCGACGGAAAGGTCAAGGGGCGCCAGTTCGACCGGCTCGGCTACCTCCGCATCGGCGGCGTGGAGATGTTCCGTACGTCCACGCCCGAGCCCTCGGTCGACGGCATCAACTGGTCGGTGGAGAAGGACGTCACGCACTACGGCGACACCCTTCGCCGCGGGCAGGACGTCGACATGCTCATCGGCAACGTCGTCAATGAGACGTACACCGGCGTCATCGATGTCAAGGTCACGCTGACCTTCTACACCGCCGAGGGGCGTACGAAGCCGGCGGCGACGCCCGACAAGGTGATCCCGCTGGACGGCGCCCGGCTCACCACACCGCGCAACTCGGAGCGCATCGTCGCCGAGGTGTACGCCACCGGCTCGGGCGGCGGTTGCGAGGAGTTCTGGTACCTCACCGTGCCGGACTCCGCTCCGTACTCCTGCAAGGCGGACAACGGCCCGTACCGTGAGGTGCAGATCAAGGTCGACGGCCAACTTGCCGGAATAGCCGCGCCGTTCCCGAACGTATGGACCGGAGGATGGTCCAACCCCTTCCTCTGGTACGTCGTTCCGGCGCCGCGTGCCTTCGACGTGAAGCCGATCGAGTACGACCTGACGCCGTTCGCGGGCATCCTCAACGACGGGCGCGAGCACCGCGTCGAGGTGTCCGTCGCCGGACTGCCCGCCGGACAGAGCGGCTGGAGCACGCCCGCCAACGTGCTGGTCTGGCAGGACGAGGGCAGCGAGCACGTCACCGGGGCGCTCACGAAGCACGATCAGAGCGACCTGGCCAACTCGACGACGGTCACGCCCGGTTCGTTGAACCGTCTGGACACCAAGGGCGGCCACCGGCTGACCGTCGCCGGCTATGTCGACACCTCGCACGGGCGCGTCGAGACCACCGTCTCGCGCACCCTCGCCAACACCTCCGTCCACCGCTGGACGGAGGACGAGAACACCGACGGGCTCACGGCCCGCTGGGACGACGACGAGACGGTGACCGTCGACGGCCGGGGCCCGGCGCGCGTCGCGCACACCCACCGCGTCTACACCATGGACGGCGAGATCACGATCGGCACGGACAACCGGCTGCGCACCGTCCTCACGATCGGGGACCGCGCCGACACCTCGGTCGTCCGCGCCGGCAAGCGCATCTCCTGGTCGCGGCTCGACGACACCAACACCGGCGACGCCGCCTGGACGCTGGGTGTCCCGCGGGACCAGCGCCATGCTGTCGGCACGTCGAGCGAGCACTACCGGCTGGACGGGTCGGAAGGCTGCTACGACCGCACACTGCGGACCGAGCAGGGCACCCTGACGGAGGACCGTACGGGCTGCTGAAGTAACGCGGGGCCCTGCGCGCGCAGGGCCCCGCGCACCTCGCCGGAGCTATGTCGGCACACGGGCGTCCTGCCGCAGCACACCGCGTACGGTCAGACCGAAATGAGTGCGCAGTCGGCGCAGTTCCCACAGCGGGAGAAGCGTGACGGACAGCGGCGGCCCGACCAGGAACAGCCCGCGCACCCAAACCGGTGGAGACGATCCGCAAGACCGGCCTTCGGGCGGAGCCGGCCGTGTTCGGGCCGGTGGCCTCCGACCCGCCGGACGGTCTCCCGCCTGATCGGCCAGCTGGCCGCAGGACGGAAGCGGGTTCTGGCCGCACTGCGCACGGCCCGGGCCGAAGTACGAAACATGTCTGGAAGTTGGCCGATGATGCGGCGCCGGACGCGGACGGGCAGGTGATCGTGGACAGCAACGGGGTCCTCGTGCTGGCCCACTCCGAGAAGCAGGATGCCGCCGCGACCTGGAAGAAGGCCTTCGGTCACCATCCACTGATGGGGTTCGTCGGCCATGGCCTGGGCGGGTCCGGCGAGCCGGTCGTGGGCCTGCTGCGGCCCGGCATCGCAGGTTCCAACACCGCCGCCGACCACATCGAAGCCACCAAGCCGGCCTTGGCCCAGCTGCCGCTGGGATTCGCCTCCGCAACGGGCCGCCGGGTCCAGGGCCTGTAGGGAGCCGTCACCCGGCCTTCCTGAACAGCTCCGACATCCGGCCCCCCACCCCATGGCCCAGCACCGCCGAGTCCGCCCCGATCAGGCCGACCCTCTCGGCCAGTTCCCGGGCGTGGACGTCGACGGCGGACTCGATGAGCTCGGCGAACGCGTCCAGGGCGTCGTGAGCGCGGGAGCGGGCGACGGCCGCGCAGCAGACGGCGACCAAGGCGGCCGGCCACCACCAGCAGGCGAGCAGGGCGTAGCCCACGGCCCAGGCGGCGAGGCGGGCGGCGGCGGCGAAGGAGTCGTGGGCGGACTGGATCTGGCGTACGGCGGGTTCGGGGAGAATCAGCCACAGCCGTGGCCAGAGGGCGGCGAGGTCCACTCCATAGGTGGTGTGGACGCGCTCCGCCGTCGCCTGGACGCGGTCGCCGTACCAGGTGGGGCGGGTCGGTTTGCGCAGCGCGACGCGGTCGCGGGCCTCGGCGAGGTTCTCGATGCGCGCCTGGACGTCCGGCGGGGCCGACGGCTGGCCGTTGGGCGCAGAGATGCCGTCGTGAGCCTCCTCGTACTGCGTGTCCAGGTCCCGCCACCTGCGGGTGCGGCGCGCGGTAAGGGCACGGGACAGCGGGTCGCGGCCGAACCGGAGCCAGTACCGCTCGATCGCGCCGCCGAGGAACTGCGCGGCGAGTGAGGCCGCGGTCGCGGCGAGCAGGACGAGGACGACCAGGAGCGCGGCGGTACCGGCGCGGTCGAGGGCGGGTCGGGTCGCGAGTTCGTCCAGCGTGGTGCGCAGCCGGTCGATGTCGTGCCAGTGGCGGTGTCCCAGGGTGGTGCCGACGGCCGTGGCGGCGAGGAAGAGGGCGCCGGGAAGGACCAGCAGATTCAGCCAGCGTTCGGCGAGTTTGCCGCCCAGAGTGGCGAGGAGAGGGTTCATACCGGCGGGGTCACTGGCCGGGGCCCAGACGGCGCTTGCGCATACGGGTGCCGTTGACGGCGCAGGGCGGGGCGGGGAGTAGGTCGCGGGCCCGTTCGACCCGGGTGCACTGGGCCGGTCCGGGACATACGGCCACCTTGATGTCGTGCGAGATGCCGGGGACCCTCGCGCTCCGGGACTCGTTGACCAGGCCCCGTGCGTCTCCCGCTCGGCGCAGCGCCATGTCCAGGTCGCGGTAGCAGGTGGCGAGTTCGTCGGCGCTCGCGCCCGGCCGCAGCAAGTCCCTTGCTCGCTCGGCCAGGCCCCGGATGTCGGGGTCCTCCAGGTCATCGGGCGAGCCGAGCAGGGCGCACACCGCCGCGGCCCGATCGTCGGCGTGAGGGAAGGGGGATGCGGTCATGGTCCAAGTGTGCCTGAGATCAAGCGGAGTTGAGCATGAGTTGACATGCTGTCGGGAGCTACGGCTGGGGGGAGTGACGGCGTGAGGTACGACCGGGACTGGTTTCTTCAGGCGATTCGCGTGCGTCTCGACCGGGCCGGGACGGCGGACGGGCGTGTGGACGCGGACGTGGTGTTCGGACCCGCCGCGGATGCCGAACTGCGGGGACTGCTGCGGACCTGCGACACGAGGACCGACATGGAGGCCCGGCACGCAGCCGGCTGGCTCTGCGTCGCCCGTGCGATGGCCGACCCCGGGCACCGTGGCGCCGTACACGGGTGCATGGCAGGGACCCTGCTCTACCCGGTGTGGGTCGCCGGTCCGGCGTTGGTGCCGCCGCAGGTGGCCGCGGGCTACGCGGCCAACGATCCAGCCATCCACCCCGACCCGGCGAACGCGGACGGTCCCCACGAGTGGGCGGCCCAGGTCGCCGCGTTCGAGATCGTGGCGGAGGGGCGGCAGCACAACCCGCCGCCGGGCGCTTCCGAGTCCGTCCGCAGGCTCCACGAGATGGCCGTACTGCTGGCAGCCATGTCGCCCTCGCGCGACGCCCAGCTCGCCACCGCGATCGGGCTCGCCGGTCTCGCCGTACTCGCGACGCCGGAGTACGACCCCTGGTTCCCGGGCCGGCTCAGAGGTGCCAGCTACATCGTGACCCACGAGGGGGCGACGTGGCCGTTCGGGGACCTGCCGGACGCGGATCCGGTCCGGTTCGTCCGCGGTGCCCTCAGGCGGATCCCGGCCGCCTCCCCTGAACGGGTCCTCGTCCTCGCCGGTCTGGGCCGCCTGCTCCTGGACCGCTACCTGGAGTCGTACGACGCCGAGGACCTGCACGAGGCGGTGGGCATCGCGCGGGACGTATTGGCCCAACTGCCTCCCGGCCACCCGCATCTCCCCCACGGCTTCGGCGCCCTGGGGCAGGCGCTGGTGCTGCTGCGGCAGGTGGAGGGCGCGACGCGCGAGCAGTGCGACGAGGTGGTGGACGTGTGCCGCCGGGCCGTCGACGGCCACCTGAAGGGACCCGCGGCGGCGGGGCACGACCTGGGCATGGCGCTCGTTCTCAGGGCGCACCACACCGGCCGGGTGGCGGATCTGGACGAGGCGATCGCCGTGTTCACCGAGGCGCTGCGGGCGGCAGGAAATCCGGGAGAGACCGCCGCCCTGCGCAACGCTCTGGGCAACGCCCTGCGCGCCCGCTCAGTCGCGATCGGCTCCCAGGCCGATCTGGACGCGGCGCTCGGCTTCACCGGCCTCTCCATGGCATCCGCGGAGGCGGCGGACGACCCGCAACTGCCGCTCATCGCCCCCGCGATGGCCCTGTACAACCGCTACCTGCGCAACCCGAGGGCGAACGGGGCGGATCTGGACGAGGCGCTACGCCAACTGCGGCGCGCCGAGAAGCTCATGGCACCGGACCACCCGGACCGTCCTGCGGCGCTCGACGACCTCGGCCTGGTGCTGATCGCCTGCTTCCAACGCTCGGGAGAGCCGGAGGAGTTGAACGAGGCCGTACTGGTCCATCGGGAGTCGGTGGCCCTCACCCGGGAGGGGCACGGGTCGCTCGGGCTGCGGCTGCTCAACCTCGGTGCCGCGTTGAGTCTGCGGTACCGGCTGATCGAGGACAGCGACGACCTGCGGGAGGCCGAGGCGTGCCGGCGCCGGGCCGCCGAACTGCCCGGCATGGGCCCCGCGCACGAGGCGGCGCTGGCGAGCTCGACCGGGCTCAGTCTCATGGCGGGCTTCGAGCGTGCCCCCGACCCCGTCGCCCGGCTCGACGAGGCGGTACGGCTCCTGAGGCAGGCGCTCGCCCTCACCCCGGAGGGCGACCCGATGCTGCCCTGGCGCCGCCACAACCTCGCCGTCGCCCTGCTGCTCCGCATCGCGAAGACGATGCGGATGGACGAGGCACGCGAGGCACGGGAGCTGGCCGACTCGGTCATCGCGGCACTGCCCCCGGACTCCCCCGACCTGCCCAGTGCCCTCACGGTGGCCGCGAACGCACGACTCCTGAGCCCCCGCACCCTGCTGTCGTCGGCCGCCCAGGACGAGGTGGTCGCGCTGTACCGCCGGGCGGTCGAGGCCACCCCGTCCGGCCACCCCACACGCACCCAGCGCCTGGCGAACCTGGGCAGGGCACTGCGCGGTGTGGGGCTCCGCCGCCGTCACCGTCAGGCCGATCTGGTCGAAGCGGCCGAGCGGTTCCGGGAAGCGGCCCTGGAGCAGCAGTGCGCGCCCGCCCTGCGCCTGGACGCCGCACGGGACTGGGGTGACGTCCGGGCGGAGCTGGGTGACTGGGCCGGCGCCCTGGACGGCTATGTCGTGGCGGTCGACCTGCTGCACTCCGTCGCGCCCCGCCATCTCGTCCGTGACGACCAGGAGTTCCTGCTGAGCCGTACCGTCGGGCTGGGCGCCGCCGCCGCTGCGTGCGCGGTGCGCTGCGGCCGGCCCGGACTCGCGGTCGGCCTGCTCGAACAGGCGAGGGGCGTGATCCTCTCCCACGCCTTCGACGCCGACAGCGATCTGACGCGGCTTCGGGAGACCGACCCCGGCCTCGCCGACCGCTTCGAGGAACTCCGGGAGGTCCTCGACACGGCGACCGACAACCTGGGGCCCCTACCGCCCGGCCCCGCCGACGCCCGCGCCGATGTGCGGCAGCGGCTGGCCGCCGAGTGGCGCGACCTCACCGCCCGGATCCGCGCCGAGCATCCCGAACTAGGCCTGCTGCGGCCGGTGCGGGACTGGGACGCGGGCGAACTGCGTGCCACGGCAGCCGCGGGCCCGGTGGTCCTGGTGAACGTCTCCCCGTACGGCAGCCACGCCCTGGTCGTCACCGAGCACGCCATCGACGCCGTACCGCTCCCGGACCTCGACCCGAAAACGACGGCGACGCGCCGACGGACCTTCCAGGACGCGCTGGTGCGCATCGACGCACCGGAAACCTCGCGCAAGCAGTCCCAGCGCGCGCAGCAGGACGTACGGGAGACCCTCGCCTGGCTGTGGCGGGCGGTCACCGGCCCGGTCCTGGACCGGCTGCCCGGGGCGGCCCGTGTGTGGTGGTCGCCCGGCGGCCTCCTGGGCACGCTGCCCCTGCACGCGGCGGCCCCTGCGGACACCGACGCCGCTCCCGGCGCCCTGGACCGGGTGGTCTCCTCGTACACGCCGACCCTGCGGGCCCTGCACCACGCCCGTCGGCGGGCCGCTCGCCCGGCGGGCGGCGGAACACTCGTCGTCAGCGTCGCCGAGGCCGCCGGACAGGCCGCGCTCCCGGGCGCCCGCGATGAGGCCAACCATCTGGCCCGTCTGCTCCCCGGGGCGGAGCTGCTGGCGGACGCCGCCGCCACCCACTCCGCGGTCGTGTCGGCCCTGCACCGGCACGCCTACGCCCACTTCGCCTGCCACGCCCTGGGCGACCTGGAACGCGCCTCGGGCAGCCGGCTCGTCCTCCACGACCACACCGAACACCCTCTGACCGTCCGCGAGTTGGCCCGGCTGCGGCTGCCGTCGGTCCAGCTCGCCTACCTGTCCTCCTGTGACACCCTGCTCACCAGTCCCGAGCTCGCCGACGAGGCCGTCCACATCGTCAGCGCCTTCCAGATGGCGGGCTTCCCCCATGTCGTCGGCTCCCTGTGGCACGTCGACGACATGATCGGGAGGGAGGTGGCGCTCGGCGTGTACGACGCCCTGGACCGGGGCGACGGCACGCTCGACGTCGCCCGCACGGCCGAGGCCCTGCACGGCGCCGTACGCACCCTGCGCGACACCTATCCCCAGACGCCCAGCCTGTGGGCGTGCCAGGTACACGCGGGGCCCTAATGACCGGCCACCGGCCGCGCCGCACCCCGCGCCCATCCGAACTGCCCTCCCAAAGGCCCCTCTTGACCCTCTCACTGGAACCCGTGAGCCCGGCGCACCAGCTCTGCCTGAGCCAACTCGCCATCTGTCTGCGGCACAGCCGGCAGATCCTCGCCGCCTGGGACGCCTACTCCGACCAGCACTCCGACCCCGAGACGTTCCAGCCTTACGACGACGCGTACGGCCTGCGGCAGCAGCAACGCGACGCCGACACCCTGTCCGCGTTCGGCCGGGTGTACTACTACGCCGACGAGCTGGTGCACGTCGCCGAACAGCAGCCCGCCCAACCTGCTGGGATGGCACCACGGCCGGTCCGCGCAGCGAATGCCGCTTCGCAATCCCTCCCGCCGCAAGCAAGGGGCTGGAACGTCCCCGTACACCACGTGCTGACGAGGCCCGGTGTACGCAGAGACACCGACGTCCGGCCACAACCGAACGCATCCTGATTCGGACCGGGGCGCGCCCATGACGTTCTCGCACGTGCCCTTCGCTGCCGCAAGGCCGATACTGCCGACAGGAGCAGGTCAGCCGAGATCCGCCCGAGCATCCGGCCAACCTGACACCCCGTCACCAAAGTCGGCATTAAGTCAGCATCAGTACCGTCAGAACCCGCTCACGACCGCCACGGACAGCCGAGATCACGAACCACCCATACCTACTCTGAACAGCGAAAACGCAGGACAACAACCCACCTGCTACCCTGCCTAGGAGATACCCATGAGGATGCTGATCAACGTCCCCGAGACCGTCGTCGCGGACGCCCTGCGCGGCATCGCCGCCGCCCATCCCGACCTGACTGTCGATGTGGACAACCGTGTCGTCGTACGGCGTGACGCACCCGTCGCCGGAAAGGTGGGGCTCGTCTCCGGGGGCGGGTCCGGGCATGAGCCGTTGCATGCCGGGTTCGTGGGGCCCGGGATGCTGTCCGCCGCCTGTCCCGGGGAAGTGTTCACGTCTCCCGTTCCGGACCAGATGGTGCGCGCCGCCGCCGCCGTCGACAGTGGCGCGGGGGTGCTGTTCGTCGTCAAGAACTACACCGGTGATGTGCTGAACTTCGACATGGCCGCCGAGCTCGCCGAGGACGAGGGCGTGCAGATCGCGAAGGTGCTCGTCAACGACGACGTGGCCGTGACGGACAGTCTGTTCACGGCGGGGCGGCGGGGCACGGGGGCTACACTGTTCGTCGAGAAGATCGCCGGGGCGGCGGCCGAGGAGGGTGCGCCGCTGGAGCGGGTGGAGGCCATCGGCCGGCAGGTGAACGAGGCGTCGCGGAGTTTCGGGGTGGCGCTGAGCTCCGTCACCACCCCGGCCAAGGGCTCCCCCACGTTCGATCTACCGCCCGGCGAGCTCGAACTGGGCATCGGCATCCACGGCGAGCCGGGGCGGGAGCGGCGCCCGATGATGACGTCGGGGGAGATCGCGGACTTCGCAGTGGACGCGATTCTGGAGGATCTGCGGCCGAACAATCCGGTGCTCCTGCTGGTCAACGGGATGGGGGCGACGCCGCTGCTGGAGCTGTACGGGTTCAATGCCGAGGTGCAGCGGGTGCTGTCCGAGCGGCATGTCGTCGTGGCTCGTACGCTCGTGGGGAACTATGTGACCTCGCTCGACATGGCGGGCTGCTCGGTGACGCTCTGCCAGGTGGACGAGGAGCTGCTGCGGCTCTGGGACGCGCCGGTCGAGACGCCCGCGCTCCGCTGGGGCCGTTGAGGAGCGGCCGTACGCCCATGACGTTGTTCCAGGGACAAGGAGACCATGTGCTCGACGCCGACTTCTTCCGCCGGTGGATGGCCACAGCCGCGGCCGCTGTGGACCGTGAGGCGGACCGCCTCACGGAACTCGACTCGGCGATCGGGGACGCCGATCACGGCAGCAATATGCAGCGCGGATTCGCCGCGGTGACCGCGGCACTGGAGAAGGAGGACCCGCAGACGCCTGGGGCCGTACTGACGCTCGCGGGGCGGCAGTTGATCTCGACGGTCGGCGGGGCGTCGGGGCCGTTGTACGGGACACTCCTGCGGCGTACGGGAAAGGCGCTGGGCTATGGGCCCACCGTGACGGATCAACAGCTGGCCGAGGCGTTCGCCGAGGGCGTCGCCGCCGTGGGGCAGCTGGGCGGTGCGCAGGCCGGGGACAAGACGATGCTCGACGCGCTGCTGCCGGGCGTGGAAGCGCTCGGTACGTCGTACGCCGCTGCCCGGGACGCGGCCAATGCGGGTGCGACCGCGACCGTGCCGATGCAGGCGCGCAAGGGCCGGGCCAGCTATCTGGGTGAGCGCAGCATCGGGCATCAGGATCCGGGTGCGACGTCGTCCGCGCTGCTGATCGCCACGCTGGCGGAGTCGTACGAGCGCGGTGGAGGCGGCTCGTGAGCGGGGAGAAGCAGGTAGGAATCGTGCTGGTGTCGCACAGCGGGCCGGTGGCCGAGGCGGTGGCCGAGCTGGCCAAGGGGCTGGCAGCCGGTGGTGCGACAGCGCCCGTGGCCGCCGCCGGCGGTACGCCGTCGGGTGCGCTCGGAACGAGTGCGGAGCTCATCGCCGAGGCGGCTCGGAAGGTCGACGGCGGCGTGGGCATCGCGGTGCTGGCCGACCTGGGCAGTGCGGTGCTCACGGTCAAAGCGATGCTGGCCGCGGGAGACGAACTGCCGGACGGGGCACGGCTGGTGGACGCGCCGTTCGTGGAGGGCGCGGTCGCCGCACTTGTCACGGCGTCGGCGGGCGGTGATCTTGCCGCGGTAGAGGCCGCGGCGACGGAGGCGTACGGCTACCGCAAGGTATGAGGGACCAGAAGTACAGGGTCCCGCACCCGGTTCGTGGAACCGGGTGCGGGACCGCCGTGTGGTGCGCGTGTTCCGTCAGGCTGCCGAGGCGGTGCCCGCCGCGGCGATCCGGATCCGGGTCGGCTGCGTCGCGCCGTTGACCGTCACCGCGAGCGTGACCGTGCCGGGCCGAAGCGCCGTGAGGGTGCCGGTGAACGGGTCGAAGACCGCTGTGTGCCGGTACCGGGCACCGTCCCGGTCGCCGATATGGACGTTCGGTGAGCCGGTCCAGTCGGCAGCCAGCGGGAACGCGACCGGGACGCTGCGGGCGCCCTGGGTGACGGTCGCCGTGATCTTCGCAGTATGCCCCGCGCCGAGCACGGACGGGGCGTCCAGTGTCAGCGTGTCGACATGCGCCCGGGTCTGCACCGAGACCCAGTCGGGCGCGCCCTTCCACGGCTTTTCCCGCGCGGCAGCCTGTTCGCCGGGCGAGACGTGGTCCGCGCCGACGAGGGACCAGCCGGTGAAGCCTCCCTCGTCCGCCGGTCCGGCCGGTGCCTTCCCGGAGTTGCCGTTGATCAGATACGGCACGCCGTCGACGTGCGAGGCGTGGAAGACCCCGACATGACTGCCGATGAATGCGGCGCCCTTGCCCGTCGTACGGCGGAAGTCGGCGAGCCACTGTTCGACCAGGGCCGCCTCCTTCCGGTCCCCGAGCTGGCTGCCCTTCTGAACGGTCGGGTCGCGCGGCGGAACGTGCTCGATCATCATCACCGAGTCGACGTCAGGGTCCTTCGCCGCCGCGTCGAGCTGGGCGCGCACCTCCTGGATCTGGGCGAACCCTCCGCCGCGCAGGGTGAGGCTGGACGTGTCGAGCGTGATGATCCGGGTGCCCTTGTGGTCGAACGTCCGCTGGGCGGGCCCGAATTGGGTGACGAAATGGTCGATCTTGCCGCCCATCACTTCGTGGTTGCCGGGCACGTAGTACCAGGGCAGGGAGTCGCCGAGTTCCTCGGTCAGGATCTGGCGCGCGAAGGCAAGGTCCGCGGGTGATCCCTCGTCAACGAGGTCGCCGTTGACGACCAGGAAGTCGGGCCGTGCCGCTTTGATCTCGCGCAGGGTGCGCCGCGCCTGGGTGACGATGGCGCTGTCGGGGTCGCCGGCGACGAACTGGGCGTCCGACATCACCGCCAACTGCCAGTCCCGGGCTTCGGTGACCGCGGCCGGATCGATCAACGGGTCAGTGGTCACGGCCTGTTCGGGCAGGTCGACGGTGGGCGGCACCTGGGCGCTGAGGTCGTCGATGACGATCCCACCGGTGTACTGCTGGGCGGCCGCCGTCTCGGCGAGGTAGAAGCGGTACACGCTGAGCGGCATGGCCGCGCCCGCCGGCACGGCGAAGGTGACCTGACGCCAGCCGGTCCAGGTGACGTACGGTCCGCGGAGCAACTGGTCGGAGCCCGCAGCGTCCTTGAGGTGCAGCGTCGGCCAGGCGCCCTTGCCGTCGCCCTTGATCCAGAGCTTGAACGACTGGGGCTGTCCGGGCACGGTGACCGGCTGGGGCGGGGCGGCGTACGCGGCGCGTGTCGCGGTCGACTGGGTGAAGTCGTACGTGAGTCCGAGGCCGGTGCCGGTGTGGCCGTCGGGGGTGGCGGAGAGGGATCCGCTCGCCCGCGCCTGGCTGAACTTCCAGGTCCCGGCGTCGTCGAAGTCGGAGACGGCCTGTTCGGCGAGGCCGACGCTGACGGCGAGGACGGTGGTGGCGCCCGCGACGGTCGCCCTGATCTGTCCGGCGCCGCCGCCGGTGCGTGAGGTGACGGTGAAGTTGCCCTTGCCGTCATCGCGGATGCTGAAGAGCGCGTGGTCGTAGTCGAGGGTGACGTCGCGCGGTTCGACGGGGGCACTGGTGCCGTGCGCGTCGAGTCCGACAATGCCGAAGGTACCGGTGGCTTCGGCGTTCGCGAGACCCACCCGCTGTGTGGTCGGCTCGATCCGGGCCAGCCTGTCGAGGACGGTCAGCGCGGTGCTGCCGCGGGCGGATCCCAGTTCGGCGCACGCCTCCGTGGTGCCGCTGTGGCGTGCGGTGAAGAGCCCGTTGCCGTCGACCGTACCGACGTTGTTGCGGGCGGTGTGCCAGTGCGGGATGCCGGTGGCCGGGCCGTACGTCTCGTCGTATCCGGTTGCGGTGAGGCTGCGGGTGAGTCCGGGGAAGACCCGCTCGGGGTGGCCGCCCTTGACGGGGTCGACGCCCGGTGCGGTACCGGCCGGGGTGCGGGTCTCGACCCAGAAGCCCCTGAGGCGGCCGCTGCCGTCGGGGGCGGTGAGGGCGAGGCCGTTGGGGACGGTGCGCTCGGTGCCGTCGGACGGGCTGTTCTCCACCTGCAGCGCGTCGCTGCCAGGCACACGCGCGACGAGGGTCGAGGAGCCGCCGCCGTCCAGGTTGAGTGCGCTGTACGAGCCGGCTCGCCGCATCATCTGGCCGAGTTCGGTGAGTGTGACGCCGCCGCTGTCGGCCTGCCGGCCGTCGATGGTGAGGATCTGCATGGTGCTGCCGTCCTGGGAGAAGCCGACGGCGGTGCGCGGTGCGGCGGTGTTGTTGCCCTCTCCGTCGTGGTTCTGCGCGACGCCGTCGACGACGAGGAGTTCCCGGCCGCCGACGGCGGTGCGGGGTACGTCGCCGCCGTCGGTGCGTGCCCGGTAGGTCAGCGACACGGGGTCGCCCGGCCGGAGCGACGTGAGTGCGGCGGCTCCGGCCTCACGTCCGACGAGGACCGTGGTGCCGTCGGGGACGGCGCCGGAGCCGGGGGTGTCCGACACGGAGACGACCTTGCCGTCGCGTACGACCGCTTCGGCGACGGGAGTCGCCTTGTCAACAGTGAGTGCACGGTCTGCGGTTCCCCAGGCCGGGGTGTAGGCGCCCACTCCCCCGCTCGGCACATTGGCGGCGTTGTAGGCGGTGAGCGGCCGCTCTCCGGAGGGCAGGGTGACTGTGCCCTCGAAGTAGAGGTTCAGGATGCGGCCCGCGCCGCCGGGGCCGATGCCGACCGCCCGGTTGACCCCGGGGGCGGGTGACTGGACGGGCACGCCGTCCTTGATTCCGATGCCTTCGGGCGCACCCGTCTGGTTGATGTCGAAGAAGTCGGCGTTGATCGCGGCGACGGTCCGGCGGCCGCGGCCCGCGTCGTGCCCGGCGGCGAGTTGCGAGACCGTGCGCCGGTCGGAGACCTTGCCGGTGGAGAGGTAGTCGGCCTGCACGCCACTGCCGTCGAGGTCGACGGAGAGCGAGTCGACGCGCAGCCACTTGTCGGATTCGAGCCGGTCGTACGAGCTGAGGCGGACTCCGGGGGCGATCGGGCGCGAGGTGCGGGCGGTCTCGATGCCGTCGCCGTCCAGGACGGACCGGGAGTCGCCTGCCGCTTGGCTTGCCGCCGGCGGGGCGACGGGTCTGAGGACTTCGGCGGAGTTGCGGGGACGGGGGTCGGGGGTCGAATCGGCGACGGCAGGGGCGATGGCTGCCACCGTCATCGCGGACACCGTTGCGAGGAGCGCGAGCGGACGCGTTGCTTTGCCGACTATGCCAGGGCCCACAAATCCTCCTGGAATGGCGATGGTTGCGCGGGTAGTAAGCGCTGTCGGCGGACAGCATGGCCGCGCGTATCGCCACGCACCAGGGGGCCTCGGGAACCTCAGGGGAAACAGGGTGCGGCGAGTCGATGACACCCGTGATCAATGGGAAGACTTGACGGCATGTCATCTCCGAAGCGCAGTGCGGGTCTTCTCCTGTTCCGGTCGGCGGGCGGGGGCGCCGGGTTCGAGGTGTTCCTCGGGCACATGGGCGGCCCCTTCTGGGCGGGCCGCGAGGCTGCCTCGTGGTCCGTCCCCAAGGGTGAGTACGGGCCCGGAGAGGAACCCGAGGCCGCTGCCCGCCGTGAGTTCGAGGAGGAGTTCGGCCATCCGGCGCCGGACGGAGAGTGGGTGCCGCTCGGTGAGTCCCGCCAGGCCGGAGGCAAGACGGTAGTGGTGTGGGCTCTGGAGGGTGATGCCGATCCGGACCGGGCCGAGCCGGGGACGTTCACCATGGAGTGGCCCCGGGGGTCGGGCGTGCAGCGGGAGTTCCCGGAGATCGACCGGTTCGCCTGGTGCACACCGGAGGAGGCGGCGGAGCGTCTCGTCGCGGGCCAACGGGTCTTCGTCGACCGGCTGCGGGACCATCTGCGGGGCGGGCAGGCGCCGGACGGCCCCTGAACCGCTACGCGCGGGCCGCCCGGTTGATCTCCGGGCTGTACAGGATGTGTTCGCCGGAGTCCTGCCGCCCGACGACGGCGATCATGGCACGCCCCAGCGCGTCCGTGGTCGTCACATGGTTCGGCGTGACCCGGCGCAGCACGGGATGGAGCCAGGACACGGCTCCAGGGATCTGAGGACAGTTGCCGTCGTACGCATGGATCAGCCCTCTGTCTCGGCGGAGGTACGGTAACGCGCCCACGCGAGGGTCACCGAGGGGTTCCGGAGTGTCAAGGCTGTTGTGATGGTCAATTCCTGAGGCGGATGGGAAACCATGCGCCACGCACGCCGCAGGCGCCTCACACAGTCAGCGCTGCGGGACCTCGCCCTGTGCGACCTCGATGCTGCTGTGCAGATCGTTCGTCGCTTCGAGTGCGGCGGACCCGGACAGGATGAGGCAGGCCAGCAGCGCGGCCGCCGCGGCGCGGCCGACGCCCGGCCGGTGGGTGACCCGGCCGAGCAGCGCCGCGACCCGGCGCGGAACCGGGCCCCCCGCCGCCGCGAGCGCCACACGGGGACGCGCCCGCATCCCTTCCGCCGCCCGCGCGGCGAGCGCCGCGCGGCCGATCGCGCGCGCGGCGACCCGCCGGTCGCCGACAGCGACGGCTGCCGCCTCGTCGGCGCAGCGCTCCAGGGCGTAGCCCATGGGCGCGCGCAGCGAGCGCAGAGCGGGATGGCAGAGGGCGGCGAGCTCGGTAGCAGCGAGGTAGAGGTGGTGGCGGCCCGCGAGATGGGCACGCTCGTGCGCGAGCAAAGCGTCCCGTTCGGCGGGGTTCAGGGCGCGCAGCATGCCGGTGGTGACGACGATCCGGCCGGGGCTGCCCGGGAGTGCAGGCAGCGCATAGGCGTCGGGGCGGCTGTCGCGCAGGACGGCCAGTTCACCGCTGGAGCATTCGGCCGACCGCCTGGCGCGCTGCAGCTCCACCCAGTGGCGGCGGGCGGTACGCACCACCGCCGCGGTGCAGCCGGACAGCAGGGCCAGGGCGGCGAGGGCGAGCGGAACGGCCACGGCTGCGGGCGCGGCGGCGAGCGGCTTGACGAGTTCACCGACCGCGGCGACCGCGGACAGCTGGGTCGCGCCGGGCACCACCAGCAGCACCAGAGCGAGCGTGCTGCACAGGGCGAGACCCACGGCTGTCGAGGCGAGCAGCCGAACGGCACGCAGGGGCGCCAGGGCGTCCGCCAGACGGCGCGCGGCGGGAACCGCGACGAACGGCATGAGCAGGGGAACCCATACGGCGTAAATCATCGGGCGTCTCCGTCGAGCAGTTCGCGGAGCAGTTGCTCGTCCTCGTCGGTGAGCTGCGAGACGAATCGGGCCAGCACGGTGCTGCGGTCCTCTTCCTTCTGCAGCTCGCTGTGCATCCGGCGAGCGGTGAGGCCGGGCGCATCCTCGGTGGGGGTGTAGGCGAAGCCGCGCCCGGCGCGGGTGCGGGTGACCGTGCCCTTCTCGTACAGCCGGGTCAGGATCGTGGTGACGGTGGTGCGGGCGAGGGGCGCGCCGAGGGCGCCCTGCACCTGACCAGGAGTGAGCGGGGTGTCAGCCGTCCACAGAGCAGCAAGAACGGTGGATTCCAGCTCGCCGGCCGGTCGCCGTTCCGGCGCCGAGGAGGGCTCCGGTGCCTGCCCGGGCAGCGAAGCGGAAGCCTGGGCCGACTCGCTGCCCGGCCCAGAGGTCGGCGTGCCGCCCACGCGAGGGTTCGGATCCTCGCTCGATATCCCCTGCACCTGGGACATGGGAACCCTCCTCCTGCTCCGAGCGTCTACAGTGACGTAGACCGTCTACAGCACTGTAGTCAGTCGGGCGTCCCGTCGGTGCGCCCAGTCACCATTATGGGAGGCCTTACGCCGTGTCCGTATCCTCACTGGCAGCCATGCCGCAGGCGGTGAACCTGTTGGACGCAGGGTCGCTGCTCGCGACGTTCGGCGCGCTCGGCATCGCGGCCGTGCTGTTCGCGGAGACGGGGCTGCTCGTCGGATTCTTCCTCCCCGGCGACTCCCTGCTCTTCACGGCGGGGCTGCTGAGCGTGCCCGGCAACCACGGCGCGGTTCACCTCTCCTTGTCACAGGTGCTCATCGCTTCCGTGGTCGGCGCACTCCTCGGCGCCCAGGCCGGGTACTGGATCGGGCGCCGCGGCGGCCGCGCCCTGCTGGCCCGGAGCCGGGCCAAGCAACTGCATGCGGGAGCCGCCCGCGCCGAGGAACTTCTCGAAAAGTACGGACACGCACGCGCGATCGTGCTGGCGCGCTTCGTCCCTGTGGTGCGCACGGTACTCAACCCGCTGGCCGGGGCGCTCAACGTACCGGCCCGGCTGTTCACGATCTGGCAGGTCGTCGGCGGACTGGTGTGGACCGTCGCACTGGTGCTCGCCGGCTACGCGCTGGGGTCGTCCGTACCCAATGTCGACCGCTACCTGCTGCCGATCGTCGCCGTCGTGGTCATTGTCTCCCTGATCCCGCTCGCCACCGAGCTGATGCGCTCGCGCGGCCGCCGTACCGCTGAAGGAGACCACAGCTGATGCTGCTCGCCTCTGCCGCCACCTCCCTCGACGGTGGCCTCTACACCTGGATCACCGAGCTCGCCCAGCGCTCCCCCGCCGCTCTGGACTCCACGATCCGGCTCTGGTCCGACTTCGGTCTCGCGCTCTTTGCCCTGCTGATGCTCGCGGCCTGGTGGCGGGCCCGCTCCGACGACCCCGCCCGCCTGGCGATGGCACTCTGTGCGCCCCTGGTCGTGGTGGCCGCCTATGTGGCAAACGACCTGCTGAAGATGGCCGTCCATGAACAGCGGCCCTGCCAGACCCTGCATGCGGTCACGGTGGAAGCGTGCCCTCCGCTCGGCGACTGGTCCTTCCCCAGCAATCACGCCGCCATTGCCGCAGCCGCGGCGGTCGCGATCCTGCTGACCGACCGCCGGCTCGGCGCCATCGCCGTCCCTGCGGCGCTGCTGATGGCCGCGTCCCGGGTCTGGATCGGTGTGCACTATCCGCACGACGTGCTCATCGGGCTGGTCACCGGCGCGCTCGTGGCCTGGCCGCTGACCGTCGCCGCCCGGCGCTGCGCCCCGATCGTGGTGCGGCTGCGCGAGACCAGGCTGCGCCCACTGGTGGCGGCGCGGTGACCAAGGACGCGGAGGCCGGGCGCCGGTCCGTCGCGGGCCCGATCGACCCCTGTATCCGTACGGCGCTCGGGGCCGTACTGATCGGGTTCGTCGGTCTCCTCGGCCTGACGGTGGTGGTCCTCACCTCCCGGCACGGGGCCGTGCTGCCCGTCGATCGGGGTGTGCACGCATGGTCCCTGCACCATCGGCCCTCCGCCTTGGTCACGGCGGCCAGGGCGGTCACGGCGACGGGTACGGGCGTGTTCCCGTACGCCGCCGCGGTGGCCGCCGGGCTGATCGCGGGCCGGAACTTTCGGCACCGTCTGGGGTACGCGACGGGCGCCCTCGCCTTCCTGCTGCTGGGGCAGGCACTGCGCTACGGGCTGATGGAAGCGATCAGCCGGCCCCGCCCCCCGGTGGGTGACTGGGCGACGCACGCATCCGGTTTCGCCTTCCCGTCCGGGCACGCAACGACGTCCGCGCTCATGGCAGGACTCCTGGTGGCGGCGATCGGCCACCGGGCGTACGGGAGCAGGGCCGGCCGCGTCGCCGCCGTCCTGATCGGCTGCTGGGCCGCGGCCGTCGGGCTGAGCCGGGTTCTGCTCGGGGTGCACTGGGTGACTGATGTGGTGGCCGGCTGGCTGTTCGCCGCCCTCTGGCTGGGGCTCGGGGCCGCGCTGATACGGACGGCACTGCCCGCACACCGCAGGTGACCTGCCGGTCCCGGTCCCCCTCTGCAGAGGTCCAGTGCGATGCCCCGTCCGCCGGTCGTGCCCCTCGTCCGAACCAACCACGTCACGCGTCCGTCCGCCGTCACACGTGCACTCGCGCTCCTTCAGCACCGGCTGACCTGGGCGACAGTGGCCGCCTACGCCGCCGCAGCCCTGTTACCGCAGGCCGGTCTCGCCATGCGGCAACTGGATCTCGGCACGGTGTCCGCACCCGGCGGGGCCCGTACACCGCTCACGCTGCCGTCGCTCCTCCTCGCCTGGCTGCTCTTCACCGCGGCATTACGGGTGCCCGCCCGGGACCTGCCGCGACTCCTGCGCAGACCGCTGCCGCTGCTCGTCGGAACCTTGGCCAATACGCTGATCCCGCTCGCACTGCTGCCGTGCATGGCGGTGGCGCTCGGTCAACTCCCCGACACGGACGGCTGCAGCGGGCTCCTCACGGGACTGGCCCTGGTGGGCGCCATGCCGGTCGCGGGCGGCGCCACGGTCTGGGGAAGCCGGGCGGGCGGCAACCACTCGCTGGTCGTCGGCATCGTCCTGACCTCCACGCTCCTGAGCCCGTTCACCATCCCGACGACGCTTTCGGCCGCCTCGATGGTGACGGTCGGCCACTACGCACAGGACCTGTCGAGGCTGGCCGCGGTGAACGGCGGGGCGTTCGCGGTAATCAGCGTGATCGTGCCGTGTGTCGCCGGGCTCCTCGTCCAACGGGTGCTGCCCGCCGGGGCGCTCGCCCGGCATCTGCCGTGGATCGGGCTGCTCGGGCTGGTCGACGCGCTGCTGCTCACCTACAGCAATGCGTCGGGCGCACTGGGCGGGTTCCTGCTGAACCCACGGCCCGCGCTGCTGGTGACGTCGGTGGTCGTGGCCGCTGTGCTGTGTGCGGCGTCGTTCGCGATCGGCTGGTGCCTTGCCCGTACGGTACGGGCCGACCCGGCCGACACCGTGGCGATCACACTCACCTGCGGGATGAACAACAGCAGCGCCGGTGCGGTGCTGGCGGCGACGAATCTGTCCGGCAGCCCCCACGTGCTGCTGCCGGTCCTCGCGTACAGCCTGCTCCAGAAATGCGGTGCCGGTCTGGCCGACTCGATGCTGCGCCGCAGGGCCGCCGCGTCCGAAGCGTAAGAGCTGTCCCGTCATCCCGTGCGCCCGTCAGGATTACGGGACAACCCTTTTCCCGCAGGTCTCCCTGCGCCTCTCGGGTCTCGCGAGGTCCCGAGTGGTGAGGGGGTGGCCGACTTTTGTGTCAGGCCCTCCACCAATGTCAGGACCAGCCAACGTCGTCCGTCGATGAGCTCTCGTGCCGCGTCGAGGTGGCCGGCATGGCAGGCAGTCTCGGTGATGACATGGAGCAGGACATCTCGAAGAGTGTGCAGGTGCGGTTCGCCGAAGAGGTGGTGGGGCCACCAGGCCAACGGGGCGTCCGCCGTCGCGGCTGTGACGACGGCGTCTGCGAGTTCTGTCTCCGTGCGGTACTGATGAAGGATGTCGGCGGCCGGAGTGTCGGACGCCACCTCCCAGGCGTCCTCCGTGTCGTCCAGAGTGTCGATGACGTTCTCGTCGCCGACGAAGACGGCTCGGAACCAGAACCGCTCAACATCGAGTGCCAGGTGCTGAACAAGTCCCAGGCAGCTCCACCCGGACGGCAGCACGGGCTTGTTCAGCGCATCGGCGTCAAGCCCGTCGAGGATCCCCAGCACATGGCGGCGCTGTCCGTTCAGGACGGCCAGGAGCGTCCGGATCTCCGTATCCGGCACCGCGGTCACTGGGCGATCTCCCACATGTGACCGCCGGCGTCACGAAAGCTCTCAGTGCGTATTCCCCACGATCGGTCCATCGGACCGTCGCTTGCCGCGCGGCGTCCGCTTGGCGGCCTTCTCCGCGGCTGGCCTCTTCGCCTTGGTTTTCCGGGCCGGGGTCTTCTTCGCAACCCTCTCCGGCTTCGCGTGGACAATCTCTCCCCCGGCGCTGGCTGGGGTGTCCGGTGGGCGCCCGGCGGATGGCGATGAGGGCGACGTCATCGCCGAGGTCTCCGCCGGTGTGGGCGACCAGGTCGCGCTCGATGTGGTGCAACAGGACCTCGGGAGGGCTGTCGGTCCACTGGGCGGCGCGTACCACGAACGGGTAGAAGGTGCCGTCGTGATCACGGGCCTCGATGACACCGTCGGTGTAGAGGAGCAGGGTGTGCCCGGAACCG